>DAHWHT010000031.1 GCA_027335515.1 Clostridia bacterium | reverse complement strand
GGCTGGGGCCTCGACGCGACGCGAAAGGCGAGCACGGCGTTCCTGGAAGGGAGCAAGGTCCGCGCCGCCCTGGGGTTATGCGCCGGCTTCCTCATCTTCGAGCCGGGGGCAGCACCGGGGTACACGCTGCACCTGCTCGTGCCGTTCCATCGCGCCGGGGACTTGCGCGACCTCCTCCTGCGTGAATGGCGGCGGCACGTCGCCTGCGGCTGGCTGCGCACCGTGGACGACCTGCCCCCGCAGACCACGGCTCTGGAAGCCCTGGTCGAACTGCGGGTGCGGAGCGAGCAGGCGATTCTCCTGGCTCTGGGACGCGGCGAGGTGGAACTTGATCGGGCCGTGCGCCTGTACGCGACCGAGACCGGCGCCTTTTCAGGATCGGACATCGGCGGTCAGCGCCAGCGCCTGGTCATGGCGCCTGGCATGCGGACGCTGGCCCAGGAGATCGCGGCCGGCCGCCAGCAACTGGCGATGGCGGTTGGAGAGGCGAGCGAGGGTGCGCCAGGCCCGGGGTCGCCTGCCGCAGATGGCACCGAGGGCTCAGCCCCGGCAATCGCGGGAAAGGGACCCAGCAGTGTGAATCCCTTCCCCCTGTCTGGACCAGCCATACCCCGTGGCCCTTCTCCCGCACGCCTTCCGGGTGGGTCCGCAGGGTCGGCCGGTCCTGGTCAGGCCACTCCCACGGGCGATGATGAAGGCTGGGTGCCCTGCCCCTGGGACCCCTCGCTGGAGATGCGGCCGTCGCGCACCCGGAAAGGGAGTCCGCGGGCCCTGCCGTGGTGGAAGTTGGAGCGGATGGCGGCCCGGGGCGAGGTTGTGCCGATCATGCACAACGGCAGGTTGATCGGCTACCGCGAGCGGGCGGCCGGGAGCCGAACGTCATGAGCCGGCACGCGGCGACGTACGGGTCCCGGATGTGGCGGCACGGTATTGGGCGCTCGGTGTGGCGGGGGCCGAGTAGTGTACGACACCCAGAGGCGCCCCCCGGGGAAGCTGCCGTGTGGGATATCCAGGATGGCGCGCGTCCAACCGCAACGGATTCCGCCATCCGCCACCGCCCCGTCGCTCGGTGGGACGGGGCCTACCCCTCGGGATGCAACGGGGCGTTGCAACCGACGAACACGGCGGGCCAGTCGTTCTGGGAGGTGTCGGAGGGCGCCACGTTTCGGGGCTACGCCGGTCGTACCAACGCTTCCAGGGTGCCGTTTCACGGCCACGGACGGGCTGGTCACACCATTGGCAAAGGGGTAGTCCGCCTTTTCAGCCCCCCCTTCCGGGGGCCCTACACTGCGGTCATGGCGGCAAGACGGGCGCGAGGCAGGACAAACGCCCCAGTGACCACGGCCGCGGCGAGGATCACCCAGCCCGCGCGCCACCCCTCGCGCCGCCGCGATGTCGGACCTGCCGAGGTCATCGTCGAGACGGTGCCCGATCCGGGCGCGGCGGCCACCATCGCCCGCTGGGGCGAACATCTGGCCCGCCTGGGTCGGTCCGCCGGCACGCGGCGAGGGGTCGACCGGCTGCAGACCCAGCCGACGCCTCGACCGGCGGCTCACGGCCGCGATGGAGGGCGTAACGCATGAGCGACGGGTCAGCGGATCCGGGCGCCCAGCAGGAGAGCCGAATTGCTTCTGTCGAAGAGTGCACCTGCGGCGTTGGTGTAAGCAGCAGCACGGCCCGCTACCAGCGGGACGATGGCGGTGCAAGTCCGACCACGCCGCTCCAACTTTCTCCGCGTGACCTCACGCTACGCACCATCCCGCCATCCGTTGCCGCAGACATGTTCGTCCGCTGGCACTATCTGCACAGCGCCCCGGCCGGGGTCAAGTTGACGTTCGGCGTGTTCGCGGGTGCCTGTCTGGCTGGGGCTGTCGCTCTCAACGCAGGGCCCATAAACGCCCACCGCCTGGTCCAGGGTGCCGAGCGCGGTGACGGTCTCTGCCTCGCCCGCCTATGGCTGGCCGACGATCTGCCGCCGAACAGCGAAAGCCGAATCCTCGGATTGCTGGTCCGCTTCCTACGCCAGAACACGTCCGTCCGGTTCCTGGTGTCATACGCCGACCCAGCGGTTGGTCACGTCGGTGTCGTCTATCAGGCCGCCGGCTGGCTCTACACGGGCACGGCAGAGGCTCAGCCCATGATGGCCCTGGGCGACGGCCCACCCCGCCATACCCGCAGCATCGCGTCAACCTTGGGCACGCACAGCGCGGCGTACTTCCGCAGGCAGGGCATGGACGTGCATCTGGTGGCCACCATCCCCAAACACCGGTACATCGCGTTCGTGGACCCATCCTGGCGTCCCCGTCTGCGCGTCCCGGTCTTGCCCTATCCCAAGAAAGGCGGTGGTCCCGATGGAGGTCCAGGAGATACCGATTGACCTGCTGCGGGAAGCCCCTTGGAATCCGAACGAGGCCGATGAGGCCACCCTGCGCCGCCTCGGTGCCAGCTTGCAGAAGTTCGGGATCGTGGTCCCCTTGGTGGTCCGCGCGCTCGGCGACGCCTATGAGGTGTTGAGCGGCAACCAGCGGCTGCGGGTGCTCCGGGAGCAGGGCACGGCCACCGTCCCGTGCGTCGAGGTCCAGGCCGACGACATCCAGGCGCGCCTGCTGACCCAGGCTCTCAACGCGATCCACGGCGAGGACGATCTCAACCGCAAGGCGGCGGTGGTCAAGGAGATCCTCGCGGCAATGCCGGCCGAAGAGGTCGCCGGCATCCTCCCCGAGACGGCCGACGCCCTGCGTGGGCTGGCATCCATCGGGCAGACCTCCCCGGAATCCCTGGGTGACCAACTGGCCGCCTGGTCGCAAGCCCAGCAGGCGCGGGCGGCCGTCAAGCTCAGCGTCACCAGCTTCCCGTTCAGCGACCAGCAGAAGGAGATCGTCGAAGAGGCTGTCGCCCGCGCTTTGCCGCGCGTGACGGCGTCCGACGCGCCCAATCGGCGCGCCCTGGCCCTCGTCGAGGTCTGTCGCGACTGGCTCACGGGGCGGGGGTTCTCCGAGGAGGTTCCCGCCCAACCTGCGCGCATCCGGTCCCACGGTGGCGCGCGCCTCCGCGTTGTGTCGCCGAAGCCAACACCACAGGCCGAGGAGGTCGAGCGCCATGGTTGAGCAGGCGAAGATCCCGTGCCCCATCTGTGCCGAGGCCCTGCGGTTCACGGTCTGCACGAA
>DAHWHT010000337.1 GCA_027335515.1 Clostridia bacterium | reverse complement strand
CGCCGAGTTTGGGCGTGTGCTTTCCGCCGGTGAGCATCAGGGGGTTGGCACGGTTGCTGCGCTTGGTGCCCTGGCCGACCGGCTGTCGCACCCTGAGGTGCGCTACCTCGCCGACGCCATCGGGGACGGCGCCGAGATGGGCCGCGGACTGGGCCAGACGTTGCGCGCGGCCGCCGGGTCGCTGCGAGCCATGCGCTACGAGGCCCTGCAACACCGCGCCCAGGGCCAGGGTATCTCCTCCAGCGTGCTCTTGGCGCTGTGTGCGGCGGTGCCCACCGGGCTGCTCATCCTCTATCCCGGCCTGCGGCTGATGCTGAAGGGTTTGTGAGCCGGATGGCCACTAATGTCTTGTCCGCGACTGCTCAAGGTATTCCCGAGCCTCGGCGGATATCAGTAACGGTACTTCCGTTTCCCTGGCGGCTTCGATTACGATAGCCAGCTCCACATCAGTATCCGGCTCGATAAAGCCCGCTGCCTGAACAAGATACCCTTCCGTCTCGCCTTCGTCCGTGAGGATGGCCGTGCCGTGCTCGGCGATCTCCTGGCGCAACCGTTCCAGTAGGTCTTTCGGAGCAACGATCTTGGCCATGCGCTTCGCTCCCTTGTCTGCACGTGGTGACGGTATCACACGCGCTGGTGGGCCGGGCGTCGCGGGGACCATTCCTGCCGTGAAGGGGGGTGATCCTGTATGGGTCCCACGGCGGTGCGCCTGACCTGGGCCGCTATCGGTCTCATCGTCGCCCTACTCGTCGGCGGCATCCTGTATTCAGCGGCGAACACCAAGGCCAACAACGTCGCCGGCCAGATCAGCGCTACCACGTCCTGTTCCGCGTCCACGTGTACCAACGGATAGCGGCTCGGGCCGCCGGCGGGGGATTGCTCCCTCGCCCGGGCGGCGGCCGCAATGCACCAAAGCGCTTTGGCGGAAGAGGACCTCCATCAACGCTTTGTCCGCACCTGCTCAAGGTAGTCCCGAGCCCCGGCTGTTGTCAGTGGCGGTTCTTCCGTTTCGCGGGAGGCTTTGATTACGAGAGCCAGTTCCGTCATTCTCCGGCTCGATAAGCTAAAGCCGGCGGCCTGAACGACATACTCTTCCGTGCGGCCTTCGTTTGTGACGATGGGTGGCGATAGGCACGCCGTCCAGGACGGTGGCGGTGAACGGCCTGAGCAGTGTCTTCGTCGTGTTCAGACCCTTGTTGCTCTCGTGATAGGCATCACAGGATGCTGTCGACATTCCCGCTGCAGGTAGGCCTTTGCCCGAGGTAGGTGAAGGCGGCCCTCCATGTGCTGCAGGACCTGCTTCTCGGTCAACGTGTTGCCTTCGATCGCGGTCGTGGAGAGCGTGCCCTTCGCCAGGTACACCCGAGGCAGTTGCTCCTGGGCCTCGGGAAGTACCGGCAAGCCGATCATGCACTCGTAGATGGTTTGGCGGCCGCGAGTGCCATCCAGAACTCGGGAGGTGCCTGGCGGAGGTCCAAATGGGAGGTCAGCCACGGGTGGGACTCCACAGATTCACCCTTCCGCGCTACAAGCCATGCGCGGAATGTCCCGGCTTCTTGTTTCCTTTCGGAGAGCGGATCGCTTGCGCGACCCGCTCCGTGGTATACTCCCTTCGATATGTTGATCACCGCCGATCCCGGTCGCTGCCCTGCAGCCGGGTCCGGCACCCACTCAGGCGGGGCGATGCGGTGTCTCGGGTAGGCTGAAGGCCTGCCAGGCGCTGTATTGTCTGGCCCTCCGCTGCGGACAGCGAACCGGGACGTCAAGCCGTGTGCACGTGCACACGGCTTTTCGTTGCCAATTCTGTCGCTCGGAGGTGCCCCCGATGACATCCACTCCCCACCACTGGCAGGCCCGCGTTCGCGACCTCAGCCGCCGCTCCCACCGGGAGGCGGAGCGCGCCTGCATCGTCGAAGGGGTCCACGCCGTCCAGCAGGCGGTGGCCGCCGGCCTGACGGTCGAAGCCGTGCTGGTCTGCCCCGACCGCGTCCGCACCCCGGAGGTGCGGGAATGGGTGCGCGACGTCTACGCCCGGGGGTGCCCCGTGGTCGAGATGCCGGGCGGGCGGTTCGCGCGCGTGACACGCATGGACAATCCCGTCGCGCTGGTGGCCATCGTCCACTGGAGCCCGCGGCGTCTGGATGACCTGCCCCCGGGCGACCTGGTCGTGATTGCGGAAGACCTCGACGACGCCGGCAACCTGGGCACGCTGATCCGCACCGCCGACGCGGCAGGGGCCGCCGCGGTGATCGCCACTGGCTCAGGCGCGGACCCTGCTCAGCGCAAGTGCCTGCGGGCCAGTCTCGGCACAGCGTTCCGCTTGCCCGTCGCCTGGGTCCGGACCACAGCCGAAGCCCTGGCCTGGACTCGCGCGCACGGCTGTCGGACGGTGGGCACGTCGCCCGGAGCCCGGCACTCGTACGCCACGGCTCGGTATCCGGCGCCCGCCGCGGTGGTGTTCGGCAACGAGCGGCACGGTTTGGACCGCGCCAGCCTGCAGTCGTGCGACCTGCGCGTGCGGATCCCGATGCATGGTGCCGCCGAGTCTCTCAACGTCGGTGTCGCGGCCGGCATTGTCCTGTTCGAGGTGCGCCGCCAGATCGACGCTGTCCGCGCGCCGCCTCGCCCCACCCTCCAGGTGCGGCCGCGGTTGCCCAACAGGCACGCCAGCAACAATCCAGCTCCGTTGCCAAGTACACCCAGCCCTCCTGGGTGCCGATATACGTGATGTTCGCTACCCACAGCCGATTGACCGTCCCCGGCGTGAAGGCCCGGGCGATCAGGTTCGGTGGCGGGTGGACGCGCTGCGGCCGACGCTGTCCCGACACACCCAACTCCGCCATGAGCCGGGTCAAGCCACGCGCTTACGTCGTCGGCCAGATCAGTGCCACCACGTCCTGCACGTCGTCCTCGTGCACCAATGGATAGCCGCTCGCGCTGCCGGCGGGGGAGCGTTCCCCCGCCCGGTGGGCCGCAACGCGTCAAGGAGGTTTCGGCATCCGCAAGATCTGGCTCATTCGCGTGCTCGGCGTGTTCCTGTGCTGGCGGGTAGGAGGGGTGTAGCGTTACGCGTTACAATGACGCACTCGGTCCCGCATTGGCTGCGGGGACCGCCGGTGCAGGTGCCGCCTGCGGATGCCAAGGCCCCGCAACGAGGTATGGTGCCTCGCCTGGTCGGCCGCGAGGTTGGCCGTACATGAAACCGTTAGAGCCTCAAAGGCCGAACGGGCCATTCGACGCCCAGAGCAGCGCCGCCAGCGCGTCCGAGGGCGACGCCGATATGGTGCCACAGCACTACCGGCAACCCAGCCTGCTCCTAGCGGACGGCCCTCCCACGCTGGAAGGTTGTAGGCAAGACGGGGGCGAATGTCCGCTTGCGAGAAGCCTAAACAGGTTGGAGGCGACGGCCCTAGAATGCCCGGCCCCGAGTGGCTTCGCAGGACAACAGACCACGCCCGGCTGTGGACGTCATGGTGCCGCTGTCAAGCAACGGGTCAGATTTGGCTATCACAAGGCGTACCGAACAGCATCGCCATTCGCCGCCTCTTGTCGAATCGAACGTATTGGTCGTTGCTTGGCCTGCTACCGATCCTAGTCAGCCTGTTGCCCGGCCACTACAAGGCAGCGAAATACGTCACCGACCCCGGTGCTTGGCTGTTTACCGCCTGGACGTTAGCCGCCAGCATGTTTGGGTTCATTCTGGCAACTGGGGCGCTAATCGCAGCCATCGGTCTCCAACCCGACGAGCGACCTGTCGCAATTGGATGGATCCGCCAGCGCACATTTGACGCCACCTTTTGGATCGGCTTGACCGTCGTCCTTAACGACGGTGTGGCGGCGACTGCGTGGGAGATCTGGGGCCGCCACGGCACCATTCTTGTGGTGGAAGGTATCGTGGCGCTGGTGATCTTCGGCCGCTCGATCACCGTGCTTGTGCTGCATAGCATGGACATGCTGCGCGACCCTCTTCCTGAAGCAGCGCGGCACCTGTATTTTGACAACACTGTGAGAGAGTATCTTGCTCACGCCAACCGTCTTGATGCCATGCGAAACCGCCTCCGTGGGTGGGCTGCTCGACATCAGTTGGAACTTGCGGGAACACTCGACGCAAGTAGAGGGCATGCAGTACGGGGAGCTAGAGGTGTCCTGACGGACATCAACCTTTTTTGGCTCGGAGAATGGGTCCGGCACCAGAAGCCAAACCATCCAATCTGCGCCCTGGATCGGCATCTCGGTACTATCCTTCGCCGAATGAATTACTTGGCCGTTGTCGAAGATGGCACTGCGACGAACGACCCTCTGCTACTTCGCTCACTAAAGCTCGACGTTCCGTCCGCAGTTCCGGACAGCCGCCTCTCACAAATCATAACATCGCTCAAGGGACGGGCGGTCGAAGCTGTGGTGGGAACAAACGCTAGCGAACTGGAGTTCACCTGCGATGCATATTCCCGTCTGTACGAGGCTCTCAGTTCTGAGCCGGCCCCAGGCATACAGTCGAATCACCTTGTGGCATTGTGGATGCGGCCGCTGTGGATCGTCACCGATCAAGTGGCCAAGTCTCGGGACCAAGCAATGGTGTCTACTTGGCAGCGGCTCCTTCTCGAACTCTTATCTTTGACCCGCCCTGCAGTCCTGCCGCGCTGGATGGGCGTCTTTACGCCAATGTGGGCCAGGATGTCTTCTGTTCCCGACAGGACAGTCTGGTGGATAAGCCTCCACGAATATCTTCATTCAGCCATGACGGGCGCTGTCTCAAGGGACAACGACGAGCGCCCTATCTCGCACTCCACGGTCTGTCAAGTTATCCATGGTCTGTTCCTTGCCTTCCTTCAGTCAGCCACACCTTCCACCGAGGTGCTCCAAGAGGCTGAGCAGTGGTGTGGCCATTTGCTAACACAACCGTGGCATGGGGGTGTACTGAGCGAGGTACAGACCAACATTCGGTCATTTTGGCTCGGGTACATGGGTCGCTTGCCAATGGCTGCTGAGGGTCGGGTTCAACAGCCCTCCGCACTGATTGATGCCTTACGTCTGGCACCTCGGTACTTTGACTCCGTAGCCGACGTGTGGCAAGCTTGGACACATTTCCAGAGTCCGTATGGTCCATGGCTGTATTGGACCCATTTCACCGTCCCGGACACCAACACGGAGGGCGACGGCAGAACGGCGAGCGTCGCGGTCGACCCGATCGCCGGGACTGGGCTCGCCTTTCTGCTGATCCTGCTTATCAAGCCCGGCCCTCTTGAGATACCGCCAGCCAGAGATGCCCGGCATTTGTATGAGACATATTTGGGGGGTCCGGCTCGGGCTCTCCGTGACAACGCAGAGAATTGGTCACAGATCTTGGCTTTGCCGGCTGGAGCTATTCGAACGCGCATGGAAGACATCAAGTTGGCGTTTGCGACATCGCAACGGCATGCACAAGCCCAGCGGGCCGAAGAGGTGGCCGCTGCAGCGTTGGACGAGCGCCATATTCAGAAATTCTCAGAGAATGAGATCGCGGGACTCAAGCAGGGCTGGATCAACATCATCGGGAAGCTGGTGCAGGAACGGTCTGTCGAGTACAGTGCGAACTCTGAACCATGGGACCTAATAGATATCTCGCTTCCGCGTGAGAGTTTCGTCCAGCGTGCAGACCTCCGTGTGCGCATGGTAAACTCGGCTGGGCCGCTGGCGGCAGAGGAAGACAAACGCATACTTCTCGGTAAGCTGCACCAGGTCATAAACAGGAAAACTGCCGCGTCCCCTCAGGACGCGGCTTTAGAATTGCTGTCCGCGATCAGTGGATTGCGCGAAGGCGGAATGGTGCCTGACCTTGTGGTCGTCCCGGTGGACACGAGTTTACTCACCCGAATACGGGAGCATCGCGAATTCGTCGAGGGACGGAACACGCCTTACATTGGCGCGCTTAGCGGCTGCGCTGTTGCCACTACTCCGGGTTGGCCGCCGAAGACGATTCTCATTGCTGAGACAGCGCGGTGGTTACGTGGGCGAACAAGGTTGCCCGAGGGAGCGCCGCGCTTAACCTCGGAGATCCGCGATTATGGCGAAAACGAGCGGATCGCTAACCCCGCACTGCGTACGGAGCTCCGGTGGAGAATTATCGAGCACATCACTGTGGCCATTGAGGACCGGGATGCGGCGGTTGTCGTGATGTACGGGGATTAGTGCGATAAGTGGTTGCTTGGAGCACCATGGAGTCAGCGTTCGGCTCATTCACGGTCCAATCTGACAGTGGACGGTGCAGCGTGGCAGGCGATTCCGTACCATGACCGTGAGCGCACTATGTAGCGTTAGACATTGACCACAGCTACTGTACATTGTAGGCGGGAGGGTTCCGGTTGCACAATGCCGCCACTGGTCTTTGGTCCCAATGAGCCGAACTTTGGTGCTTGGGGTTCCTGGTCTATGTGCCACTGCACTTGACGGCGCCGACACTGTATCTTACCCGGCACCATGTGTTGCCGGCGGCGATCGCGTTTCCACAGGTCATCCTCGTGGATGCGCTTTCGGTTGCCGGCGCGCTTTGGGCTGCTGTGCGCATCGTCTTTGGGTCGTGGGGGTAGCGCAAGGCAGGGGGTGGGCGTGGTGCGACTGCGCTGCCAGCGAGGCGATGCTTCTGTGGAGTTCCTGGTCCTGTTCCCAATCCTCTTGGGCGCGATCTTCCTCGGTGTCGCGTTCGCCATGGCCGCGCTCGCCCGTGCCGAGGTGTCTGTCGCGGCTCGGGCGGGCGCTCGTGTCGCCGCGATCGAATGCGGACAGGGCACTGCCGCCTGGTCCTCTGATGCCCAGATCGCTGCGGTCGACGAGCTCCAGCAGGGCGGGTTGCAGTTGGTGACGGAGGTGCCCAATCCCACCCAGGCCGGCGACTGGTATGTCGGCACCTACTGTTCCAGCTTTGGTCAGGCCGGCGGGGTCGCCGCAGTGCAGGTGCAGTATGCCGCGCTCAACCTCTTTCCGCAGTTTGGGTCCCTGCTTGGTGGTACGGGTGGGGCCGGGGCGTGGAGCCTGAACGAGGTCGCCAGCTTCCCGACGGAGTGAGTAGAGGAGGGGTGCGGCGTGCAGAGGCGGCCCGGGCAGGTGGCGGTACTCTTCCTTCTGCTGTTCCCTGTCATCTGGTTCGCCGTGCTGCTGCCGCTCAGCTACGCGTGGGATGCGACCGCACGCGCCGTCATTCAGGCCGGTGTCCAGGCGGCCGCGCTCGGTTGTGCCTCCCATGCCACCGTGACGCGCAAGGTCGACGCCCGCGGGTATGTCTACAGTTCCTCCGTTGCCGTGCGGCCGAATGCCGGGCCCGCAGCCGCGGCCGCTTGGTGGCAGCAGTCCATGCTGCAGGCCGGGGTCTCGGGGCTGTATCTGGCGCGGTGGAGCGTCAGTGTTACCGGGGCCGTGTGCGTGGTGCAGGTGGCGACGAATGTGACTCCACCAGCCGGAGCCCTCTTTGCTACCTTCGACCACATGGCGGCCGGATCCGCGGCGAAGGCGATCGTGCCCGCGTAAAGGAGGGATTCGCGTGCTCTGGACACGGCTGGTGGCGCTTGCGGCGTGCGGAGGCTTCGCTGCCGTCTGGGACCTGCGCACTCGCACCATCCCCGATGCCGCCTGGATCGGCGGCCTTGTGGCAGCGCTGCTGTTGGCGGTGGCAGGTGGTCCCGCCGCTCACTGGGCCGCTCTGGGTGGCGCGGGCATTGCGGCCCTCGCGTTTGCGCCCGGTTGGGTCATCCGGCCTGGTGGCCAGCCCGTGCTGCCCTTGGCAGATTGGTGTCTCGCCGTCGCCCTCGGAGCCCTCACCGGACTCGCCACCGTGGCCGCCGTGACGCTGGCCGCTGGACTCGGGTTGGCCCTTGGGCTGGGCCTGCTGGTCCGGGGCCGCCGCGATGCCCGCCCCCCCTATGCCCCTGTGCTTGCCCTCGCCTTCATTGCCGCTGCCACCTGGCCGGTGCTTGCTCGCTGACAGGCCGCCATGGTTTCATGTCTGGCATGTCCGACAGCCCGCACCCGCCGGATCCCCCTACCCCCACACAGCATGCGGTGGACGCCGAGTTTCGGCGGGCCGTCGGGGCGATTGCCCAGTGGACTCAGGAGTTGACCCTCCTGTGTGCCGCATGCCGGCGTGACGACCGCGCCGCGGTGGCGGCCCACATCGCCCGTATGCGACTACTGGAGGCGGAAGCCGTCTCCGCCCGCACGCAGCTCCTGCTCTGGCAGGTGGGTACGTTGCCGCCCCATCCTGATTCCCCTTCGGAATGAGGTTTCCATCATGACGCGGTCCTGGCGTGGGACGGCTCTCGTGGCCGCGCTCTGCTTCGCTGTCTGCGCTACCCCGGTCGCCGCCGGTTCCGTCCAGTCCCAGAGCCCATACTGGTTCCGCGACGGATACACCTCCACCACCTCAGTCAACCTCGCCGCATCCACCGCCGTCGTGGATACGGCCGGCGCCGGCACGGTCCGGCTACCCTACGCTCCCCTGCAGTCGGCCTTCGATCCCGCCGGCACCTACGCCCTGGTGGCAACCACCGTCGGCGTCCGTGCCTGGGTGTTCGACGGCCAGGCCGTCCGTCCAGTCACCGCCTGGAACCTCGGCAACCTCGCCGGGGCCACCGGCGTCGCTTGGACCATGCGCGGCCGCGCCTTCGCGGTGGCCACCGGCTCCCAGGTGGCGGTGTATGGATTGTCGGCTGGAGCCGGTGGGTACGTGGCGTCGCGGGTCGCGCAGACGAGCTTCACCGGCGCGATCGGGCTGGCGCCGGGGCCCGCGTCCCTGCACTCGGCGCTCCTGGCGGCGACGGCGACGGGGGCCTCGGTGCTGGAAGCCCAGGGCAGCGCGCTTGTCGCGCTCTCAGGCGGGCCTTTCGGTCTGACTGGGAACCTTGGGGTGGCCGCGACGACCGGCGGTGCCCTCGCCGCCACATGGCAGGCCGAGGCGGTGCAGCTCTGGACCTGGGACGGATCCGCATACCTCCCTGCGCCCTCCTGGGACCCGCCGACCCCTCCCCTGGCCGATGGTCCCGTGGTCGGGGTCGCCTTCGCCCGCGCCTCGGACGGCCAAGGTGGAACGTTATGGGTCCTGACTCAGGAGGGGCAGCTGCTCGGCTACGCCTACGGCCCCGCTGGGCTGCAGGCACTGCCGGCCTGGTCGGTGTCCATGGTCGCGACCCCGAATCCTCCGGCTGGCATTGCGGCCGGCTGGGGGCGGCACGCGGTGGCGGTGCTGTATCCGACCGGCTGGATCTACGAGGACCTCGCGACCGGCAACACCTTCGGGCAGGACAGCATCCGCAGTTTGGGCGGGCAGACCTGGGCGGTCTACCAACCCTCCGCTGTGTTGCGGTCCGTCGTCCTGCCGGTCGGGCACTCCGTGGACGAAGTGCGGGTTGAGGACGCCGACTGTGCCGCTGGCCAGAGTCCCCCGAGTTGCACGGGCCTGCCCAGCGTGCCGGCCGGCACCTCCGTTGCCTACCAGGTCAGCACGGA
>DAHWHT010000333.1 GCA_027335515.1 Clostridia bacterium | reverse complement strand
CGGCGACCTCGGGACCGGCCAGGCCCCGACGGACACCGGGGTCGCGGCCTGGCAGACGCCCGCCCGGGTTCGCACCATGGGCTGGGACCCGCCGGCCGGGTCGAGCACCGTCAGCCGCCGGTGCACAAGCGCGGCGTGCGGCCCAAACCAGGCCCCCTGCGCATCGGGCCCCCGACACGCCAGGCGGTCGCACATCGCCGTCAGAACCGGCCGTTGGTCCTGAGGCTCCACGTCCCAGTCGATCCAGCCAGCGATGCCGCACATCCCACGTCAACCCCCGTACCGTCCTGCTCCCGCGGCCTGCGCACCGCCGTTGCCGCCCGGGGTATCCGGGCGGCAACGCCTCGCGGGCTAACGGCCCAGGGTAGGCGACGACACCGGGGGTCTGTGCGTGTCCGCAACGGTGGGCCTACGCGGGCGAACCGCAGCAGCCGCAGCCGCCCTCGGACTCGCCGCAGGGACAGGCGGCTTCTGAGGAACCGGCCCGCAGGATGGCATGGATGCGCGGCAGCGTGCGGCGGACGCGCGATGCGGCGCAGCGCGGGCATTGGACGTCGTCGCGTTTCGCCACCGTCCGCTCCGCCTCGAAGGTCTCGGCACACGCCTCACAGGTGTAGTCGTACCAGGGCATGACCCCAACCCCTCCCCGCCGGACACCCAACCGGGCGCCCTCTTCGTGCGCATCATAGCACCGGCGCGAACCTCGCGCCCGTTACGAGGCCCAGCGGATGGCGGTCTTAATCCCCTCCGCCCCCCCGCCGACGGCGGACGACACCTCAGCGGGCGCAAGGCGCCGCGTCACCAGACCGGACAACCACCCCGGCCAGGTGGCCTCCGCCACGGCCAGGGACTGACCCGCCTGCGCGAACGCCTCGCGGCTGGCGTTGACCGAACCGAAAACGAGACCGTTGCGCAACACCAACCCGAGGTTGATCGCGTCCGCCGGAACCTCCAGGCTCCCGCCCGCACCCGACACACCCAGAAGGCAAAGAACCCCGGCCGGCGCCAGCGCCTGCAGGCAACCGAACACCAGGGCGCGCGCCCCGGTGCACTCCACGATCCAATCCACCCCGCCGGAGCCCGCCGTGCGCTGGAGATCCGCGTCCGCGCTGCAGACGTACGTCGCCCCCAGGGCACGCACCGCCTGGGCCCGCGGGTGGTCGGCCGCGTCGCGATCGTAGACCGTGACATCCAGGTGGCGCAGGCGCAGCAGCATGGCGGCCAGCAACCCGACCGGCCCGGCCCCGGTCACCAGGGCCCGGTGCGGCTCCCACGCCAACCGGGCACGCTGGACGCGCGCCGCCTCCTCGATCGCCTTGGTGACGACGCTGGTCGGTTCCATCAGCACCCCAAAGGGGGCGAACCCACCCGGCAAGGGCACCAGATAGCGCGGCCATTCCACGAAGCGTTCGCACTGGTAGCCGTGTGCCCCCTGGATGCCGCGCTCGGTGTATTGCAGCGTGACGCACATATCCGGGTGGTCGTGCGCACACGGGTAGCAGCGGGGCCGCCCACAGGGCCGGCGCACCGTCGGCGCCACCAGTTGACCGGCGCGCAGGCCGCTTTCGGCCGGTGCCGCAAGGATGCGGGCCAGGCACTCATGCCCCGGAATCAGCCAGGCGACACCCGCCGGGGCGGCACCATGACCACCCGCCACAATCTCGCGGTCCGTGCCGCAAACCCCTACTTCCAAGGTCTCCAACAACGCCTGGCCCGCCTCCGGCTGCGGCTCCTCCACCGTTGCCAGTTTCACCGATCCCAAGACCCCCGGTTGCACCGTGATCGCCCGCACGCCTGCCACCCCCCTCGTCCACTGGAGCGCATCGATCACCCTCCCCAGCGGCAGACGTCTTCCCGCTCCGTCCCGCCGCGCCTGCCCGCGCCCGCCCCGGCCGGGCACCGGAAGCGACCGAGACGCCGCCTGAACCCGTCCCGAGACCACGCCCCGGCATTTCAGACTTTCTGCCACATTCCCGCTTGCCGCCCACCACCTCCGGTGTCACACTCATGCCGACCGATTGGCCGGCTCGCTGGCCGTCGGGGGCCGCTTGGGCGGCCAAACCCTTCACGCAGCCACGGAGGCATACCCTGAACACACTACAATTTCCGCCGTGCACACCGTACCCCGGCAGGGGTGATCTCCCGTTGTCGTGGTGCCCATGGGCGGTCGGCGTTCGGGGTAAAGGGGGGCCCGTTGATGCGGATGGTTGATGGCGCCGAAACCGCACCGGAGCGGGAAACGGATCCGCCGCTTCTGTGCGCCGGCAGCGACCTGGACGAACAGGGACGGTTCGCGCGCAGTTGGCTGGTCGTCCGCGACGGCGAACTGGTGGTGTACAACGAGGGCGACATCTGGCCCTCCGCCCAGGGACCCTATCTCCGCCGCCAGCGCGAACAGATGTGGGACGGCAGCCACCTGTGCCTGGCCGCGCCACCGCCCGCAGGCGCTCAGACGCTGCGGCGGCTGCCCCTGACGGAGGTCGCATCGGCCCAGCTGCGCCACGAAGTCGGCGCCGTCGTTCTGGTCGCGCGGCTGCAGGACGGCTCGACGCTGCCCCTGCTGCGCGGCACGGCGCCCCTGGCCCGCCATCTCGCCATCGCGGCGCGGGCCCTGGAGCGGCTGGCCAAGGGTGAACCGCTGCAGGTCAGCGTCCAGGACCTACCCTCCTACTGTCCCCGCTGCGGCCGACGCCTGGGCAACGATACGCGGGTCTGTGGCTCCTGCCTGAACCGCGGCGCCGTCCTACGCCGGCTGCTGGGCTTTGCGCAACCGTACCGCTACCGCATGCTGACGGCGGCCCTGCTGGTGCTGATCAGCAGTGCCATCGCCCTGGTACCGCCGCTGATCACCAAGCGGCTCACCGCCGCCCTCATCGTTCATGGTCAGCCCGTCGCCATGGAGGCGGTCGGCGCCTTTGTTCTGCTGCTGCTCGCCATCCAAACCGCCAATCGCATCATCGGGGTCGTCCAGGCGCGGGTCGGGGTCTGGGTCGCATCGCGCATCGTCGGCGACCTGCGCACCCGCGTCTGGAACGGCCTGCAGCGCCAGAGCCTGGCGTACTTCGACCGCATGCAGGTCGGTCAAATCATGGCGCGCATCAACAACGACACCCAGCGGGTGCAGCAGTTCCTCACCGACGGCGTGCCGTTTTTCGCACCCAACGCCCTGCGCCTGATCGGCTCTCTCGCCATCATGCTGCCCCTGAACTGGAAGCTGCCCCTGATCGTGCTCTTGCCCAGCCCCTCGCTGATCGTGGCCCGCTACCTTTTCTGGCCGCTGATCCGCAAGGTGGACCGCCGGCTGTGGCAGACGATTGGCAAGCTGAACGTGGTGGTCGACGACGTCCTCTCCGGAATCCGCGTCGTCAAGGCGTTCGGCCAGGAGGATCGCGAGCGCGACCGCTTCGGCGAGGTCAACGCCGACCTGGTCTCCCGCAACATCCAGGCGCAGTACCTCTGGCAGACGATCTTCCCCGCCTTCGCCTTCATCGGCGGACTCGGCGGCCTCTTCCTTTGGTACTTCGGCGGCCAGTCCATCGCGGCCGGCCGGATGACCTTCCCGGACCTCATGGCCTTCATGGGCTACATCGGCATGTTCACCGGCCCCCTGGGCTGGTTCGCCAACCTCTCCAACTATTACGCCACGTCGATGACCTCGGCCGAGCGCGTCTTTGAGGTCCTCGACGCCGAGCCCGACGTCCGCGAATCCCAAAGCCCCCACCGCATCCCGGAGCTGCGCGGCGCGGTCCGTTTCGAGTCCGTGGAGTTCGGCTACGTACCGCACGACCCGGTGCTCAAGGGCGTCTCCCTGGAGGTCGCCCCCGGGGAGATGATCGGCCTGGTCGGCCACACCGGCGCCGGAAAGTCAACGTTTATTCAGCTGCTGACGCGGTTGTATGACGTCGACGCCGGCTGCATCCGCATCGACGACGTGGACATCCGCGAGATCTCCCAGGACGACCTCCGCCGCCAGGTCGGCCTGGTGCTGCAGGACACGCTGCTGTTTGACGGCACCATCGCCGAGAACATAGCCTACGGCAAGCCGGACGCCACGCTGGTCGAAGTGATGCGCGCCGCCAAGATGGCCAACGCGCACGACTTCATCCTCCGCCAGCCCGACGGCTACGACAGCCGCGTCGGCTGGCACGGCCACCGCCTTTCCGGTGGCGAGCGTCAGCGCATCACCATCGCCCGCGCGATCCTCCACGACCCGCGCATCCTCATCCTCGACGAGGCCACCGCCTCGGTGGACACCCAGACCGAGCGTCAGATCCAGCAGGCGATCGCCCGGCTGATCCGCGGCCGCACCACCTTCGCCATCGCCCACCGGCTGTCGACGTTGCGCCACGCCAACCGCCTGGTCGTCTTCGACCACGGGCGGATCGCCGAGGTCGGCACCCACGACGAGTTGGTCGCCAGCGGCGGCGTCTACGCCAAGCTGGTCGAGGCCCAGTATGAGGCCCTGCGCAGTCGAGAGGTGGTCTTGCAGTGAACGCTGCGTGGGATGGACAGGGCGCCGCCGACCCGACGGATGCCTGGGCAACCGCGACCGAGGGATTGGATCTGGTGGCGTTGGACCCGACCGTCTGCCGCCTGCGGCCCGGGCCGGCCGGCCGACTGTGCGGCACCGTCCACGGGCGGGAGCACGCCGAGATCGTTCCCCACCGGCCGTTTCCCCTGTCCGAGCCGAGCTGGATCTCCCTGGTCGCGGTGGAGGATCCCGACACAGACGGACGGCGCAGCGACGGCGACCGCCCGGACTGGGTGGAGATCGGCGTGCTGCCGGGCGTGGAAGGCCTCGACCCCGAGAGCCGCGCCGCCGTCGAGGCCGCGCTGGCCCTGCGCTACTTCCTGCCGCGCGTGGTGCGCATCGCCGCGGTACGCGACGAGGACCCCGGCCAGAGCGGCGCCGTGGTGTGGGATCTGGAGACCGACCGCGGCCCCATGCGGCTACGCATGCCCAATCTCTTTGAGGGCATTCAGCAAATGCCCTCCGGGAGGCTGCTGTTGTCCGGTGGGGAGGGAAACCGCGCCGACATCCCCGATGTGGCGGCCATGGACGCGGCCAGTCGCCGCCTGCTGGAGCGCTACTACTGGTTTTAGGAGATTTACACCACCACCAGAGACTCGAACATCGGAGAAAATACGGCGCTGGAACGTACGCGCGGACACCGGCCGAAGGGATCGGGCCGCCAAGGCGGGCGTGTGGTGCTGCCTGCCCGTCCCATCAAGGCCTCTGCCCAGGTGGGGGTTTGCTCTACCGCAAAGCGCGCGAGCCCTCCCGATCTAGGCCAACGTTTGGCTCCGCAGCCTGGCCTGCGGCGCACGTCACGCTTGGCCGGCAGTGCGATGATTCCCGCGGTATTGAGCTGTTCCAACAGGGGGAGGCATTCGTGGATTCGCAGCTTTCCGCAGGGCGCTTTCCACGGCAGGTCCTCACATATCGTCTGACCAAGTTCCAAACAATTCAAGGTCGAAAAGCGATTGACCGTCCAGCGGATCAGA
>DAHWHT010000315.1 GCA_027335515.1 Clostridia bacterium | reverse complement strand
CTCTATGGCGCACTCGCAGGCACGCTTGGCCGCGGGCGACCTGGGGGCAAGCCGACGGGACGAGCCGGATTCCGGCGCGCAGGGTCGGGCCCGGGGTCAGGCGGGGCGTGGCGAGCACCATCACCCGCCCCGGTCTGCTGGCGGGGTTGGCGGGGGGCGCAGCCATGACGACCCTGACGGGTGCGGGCGTGATGGGCTTGTGGTCGCTGGTCCGGGTGGCTGGAGCTTTACGGTGGAGGGTCGGTCGTGGCACGCCTTCGGCATGAACTGGCTGGACCAGGACGCCGAGCACTGCCGGGGACATGCACAAGCTCGCCGACCCGCTCGTTGCGGTGGACGACGACCACGCCATCCCCAGCGCGGTGGACGACCTGCTGCCGCCATCCTTCGTCCTGGAGGGCCAAGGGAGCCATTGCCGCCGTGCTGACGGCCCTGCCCGCCCAAACGGTGGTGCTCTGGCGCGCGGTGCGCGAGGGCCGGCTCAGCGAGGCCCAGCGACTGCACGCCCGTATCCTGCCCGTGTGGCGCGCGCCTTGCCGTACGGTGATCCGACGAGGTGCGCTCCAGGGACGAGGTATCGCTTCTGCGCCGAGCCGACTATCAGGCTGTTCGCGTGGAACTGGCAGAGGTCGGCGCATCCCAACGCAAACGGGAATCGCAACGCCATCCGGCAGAGGACGACGGCTGCCCTACGCCCGATGCATCGTTGATGTTCTGGCGGGCGTATGCGATGATCGCGATGTTGCCTCGCTTGGACGACGCGCCAAACTACAGGACCCGCAGCATGCTAGCCTGAGGTCGCGGTGTCCTGCTCGTCATCTCGCTCTATGGCGCCAAGACGCCCGATGCTGGACTCGCCATCTGGCCCACCTCACGACGCACCCCTGGCAGCCTTTGGGTGGACCGAAGGCGCTTTTCACCGGAGAGGAAATCGCGCCCATCAGACACCTTCGCCCGATACTCACGCTCTCTCCGGCTTGAGTGCGCACAACGTTCCGCAGAACATGCCTCCGGGTGTTTGCTCTCTACAGGACGGAAAAGGGAGGGATCTTCAAGTGAGCGACGCAGGGCCTGCGCCGATGGACAGAGGCGCTTTGGCGCGAAACATCTATACGATCGCGCACCGGACCGGCGCGTTTACGCTGAGATCAGGGGCCATGTCTAACGAGTACTTTGACAAATACCTGTTTGAGGCTGATCCACGCTTACTCGCCGAGATTGCGCGACACCTATCAGCCCTCATTCCCAAGGACACCGAGGTGTTGGCTGGGCTAGAGCTTGGCGGGATTCCACTCGTCACTGCCCTATCACTGGCGTCATCTCTTCCGGCGGCGTTCGTGCGGAAAGCAGCAAAGACCTATGGCACTTGCAAGGTCGCCGAAGGCGCTGATGTCTCAGGGCGCCGCGTCTGCATTGTCGAAGACGTGGTGACCACGGGCGGACAGATTCTGACAAGCGTCGCCGATCTGCGAGCACTGGGGGCCGACGTCCGAAACGTGCTGTGTGTCCTTGAGCGCGATCCTTCTGGCCGCGCTAACCTAGACGCTGCTGGCTTGCGACTAATATCGTTTCTTACCCGATCAGATCTTGGTTGATGGCAACCGAGGATACCACTCTGTGGGGTCCTCGGGGTGTTGCATCGATACATCCCGAGGACTTGCGCCTCGGCGCACCCCAGCCTTGGCGTATGTGATCGCATGGCCTGCACGGTGTTGAGCGTCAGCGAACGGGTTGTGCGGTGGGCCTCGGTGAGGACAATCAGTGGAACCTCGCGGTGCAGGGGATCTCATGCCGCGCGGTGGATCGGTTCCCCGGGAGTGATCGGGAAGGGATGCGGTTCTCCCGCTTGAGCTCGTGCAGTTCGGCCTGAGCATGTCCCGGCGGTCGTGGAATTTCGGGTAGCAGGAGGCGGCTCCGGCCGGCGGGCCGAGGGGGCCCGGTGGTGCGGAGAGGGGTAGGCGGCGGTGGCGGCGGAGCGTCGGGTTGAGTGGGCGTCGGAGCGGGGCGCGGTTCGTGAGTGGGCGGAGCGGGCCCGGACGGCGTGGCTGGTGGGCAGCGGCGTGGACGCGGTGTTGGGTCTGCTGGCGGAAGGCGGAGCGGGCCCCGAGGCGGTCGTGGCGCGGTTGGAGGCGGTGCTGGAAGAGGGTCGGCGTGAGAGGGACGCCGCCACGCAGGGAGTGGGCGTCCAGGGGGCGGATGCGGGCAAGGCCGGGGCGGCCCGGCGGCAGCGGGCGGCGGTTCCCGCGCGTGGCGGGCGAGCGGGCGCCGAGGCGCCTGCGGCCTGGGAGAGGACGCGGTCCCTGGCCGGTGAGCGGTACGTCGTGCTGTTCCTGGGCGCGGCCACCGTGCGTGGGGCCTGGGCCACCGTGGCGGTCGGCGTGCTTTGCGACGGGTCGAAGCGGCTTCTAGCCGATCTTCCGCGGGTTAGTCTATGCCCTCTGGAGCTAATGCTGCAACGCGGCAGAAATCGCTCGTAGTGATTAGAGGATCCTGGCGCTCCCCCGGCGAAGCCCCCTCGCCATGGCAACACAGCGCGTCGAGAGCCGCCA
>DAHWHT010000026.1 GCA_027335515.1 Clostridia bacterium | reverse complement strand
GATCGAATCTTACCAGCCGTTCACCCCTCCTCCGGCTTCAGCCGCATTTACTGGAATGGTTCGTCGTAACAGACCTGCCGCTGCACGTTCTTGAGGTCCGGCAATTGCGTTCGCATGTCTCTCAGCGCTATCGTGGCCCCGGATGGACTCCGTCGATGAGGACACGGCGCTTTCCACCCTCACGGCTGCCTATCGAATGGGGTGATCCATCATGATCGCCTTCCCTCCCCGTGGCCCGCCTACGGGTCCTGTCCGACCGCCACGGCCGCTCCCGGCTGCCCCTCACGCCGCTCTCACGGCCTGCTTCCGCCCCGCTCGCCGCCCGTACCACCGCGCACAAAACGAAATCCGCACCTTCGAGCCTGTCCCGCACCGCGTCGATTCCGGTCTCGCCCGGCTCCGCCACCACGATGCGCCGGCCCAGCGCCGCTTCGAGATACTCGACGCCAAAGCGCGCCATCCGGTCCCGATGCTCGACCAGGCTGGCGGACACCTGCCGATCGGCGAGCGTAGCCGTAACTTGCGGCGATTGCCGTTTGTCCGGAGCCCACCTCCGTCACCACTCCATGCACCGGAAGTCCGCCCGCCGTCGCCCATGCCGTCACCCGGGCGACCTGCCGCTCCAAGTCGGCCCGCTGGTGGTGGGAGGAAACCCGTGCGTACACGACGCTCCGTCCTGTGGCCACCTCAGACGGCAGATCCACCAGAATGCTCCCCGCGGGCGTCTGGTGTGCCGGCACGGGCAAACGGCCCTGTTTCCACCAGTGCCAAGCGGTGACGTAGGCGATGCCTTCCCGGCGGGCCCGGTCCGACAGCTTCATAGACCCAGCAAAGCAGCAGTCGGCTACCCCAGGTGGCAATGCTGCACCGGTTCCTCGAACCGGACGCAGCCCAACTCTTCCAGGGTCCGACCGGCCCGAATCGCCACCCGGGCGCGGTCTGCCTTATTCGCGCCAAGAGCCAGCGGGCCCGCTCCAACGCGCCGCCGGCGTTGGCCGACGGTAGTCGAGGGCTGGTCCCAGGCGCGCCTGGCCCCCGCCCATGGGCCACCCGATTCTCGCTCAACGCAAAGCAGCCTCAGCCACGGCGGCGCGCGGTGGTGGCGCGGCGCAGGAACACCGCCCTCACGTCGTCCACGGTCACCATGCCGCGCTCGACAACCTCCAGAACCTGCGGCACAAAGGCGTCGATGCGCTCCGGCAGATCCACGATTTCCACAACCACTGGCAGATCCGCGGACAGGGAAAACGGATGCAGCGAGTGCACCTGGCTGTGCGCACCATAACCCTCCACCCCGCGCACCACTGTGGCCCCCGCCAGCCCGGCGGCCCGGGCCCGCCGCACCACCTCCTGCGCCGTGCCGTGAGCGCGCCAACGCTGACGCTCCCCCGTATAGACGCGCAGACGGCGGGCGGCCCGCTCCTGCATCGCGCCCACGCCCCTTCTGTGACCCGCCGGCCACTCGGACCGCACCCGCCTGCGGGTCTGCTTTCTTCCTAACTGTAGTCCGAACACCCTTGTGCAGCAACGGTAAAACGGCCGCGGCCTCAGTCGGAAGACGCCCCGGCATCGGCGAAGCGGCCCCCGACGACCACGCGCACGTCCTCCAGGGTCAGGAGGCCCTGGGCCACAACCCGTTCCAACTCCGGCAGGAAGGCAGCGATCCTCTCCGCGACATCGATGATCTCGATGATCAACGGCAGATCGACCTCCGTCTCCACCAAGGTGGCGGCATGCAGCCGCTGGTCGGTGCCGAAGCCTTCAAAGCCGCGCACCACCGTCGCCCCCGCCAGCCCGGCCGCCCGGGCCCGCCGCACGATCTGTCCAGCCAGGGGCTCGCCCTCGAAGCGGTCGCTCTCCCGCACGTAAATCCGCAGCCGTTCGGCCTTGCCCGCCAACCGCGCGCCCCCCTTGCCCAACCCCGCTCAGCGCGTCAACTCCGACGCCCGGCCCGCCAGCAACCGCCGGGCCCCCGCCACACCGACCGCCGCCATACCCAGTCCGCCCGCCAGACTGACCACCAGATACAGCGCCGCCAGACCGAGGTCGCCGTGCCGGCCCAGGAGCATCACGCCCTCCTGCCAGGTCGAGAACGTGGTATAGGCGCCGAGGAAGCCCGTCGTCACCCCCAGGCGCAGTTCCGGTGACCACTGGGCATCCAGAGCGTACGTCTGCAAGAAGCCGAGAGCCAGACAGCCGGATAGGTTAACCACGAAGATGCCGACGGGGAAGGCCGCGTGCGGCGCCAGCGTGCCCGCCAACTGCCAGCGCGCCACCGCGCCCAGGGCCCCCCCGATCCAAATGAACAGATGACGCCGCACCCGCGCGCCCCCTCCGCTTCAGAATCCCAGCCGCGCCGCCAGCCACCAACCAAACCCGACGGCCAAGAGACCCGCCAGCGTGCTGCCCCCCACGTAGAGCCCCGCGGCAAGCGGTGCCTGCTCCAAGAGCAACAGCGTCTCGACAGTGAAGGTGGAAAACGTCGTGAACGCCCCGATAAAGCCGATCATCACGTCGCGCCCGATAAACGGTGCCCACCCCGGCACGGCCGCGGCCAAGCTGCCCGCCATCGCCACCAGGATGCAGCCCAGGACGTTGATCGTCAGCGTGCCCCAGGGAAACTCCACCGAGCGCCCGCGCAGGGCCAGCCCCAGCAGGTAGCGACTCCAAGCCCCCATGGCGCCCGCACCAAGTACCCCGAGCAACGCCATGCCCAGCCCCCCTGGTGGCATCCGATCCCCCCCGGCGAACCGCCGCGAGCCCGATACCAATTCTCAAACCAAACAAAAACCCCTGGAGGAAAAGCCCCCCAGGAGTTATCAGCCAAGCGGCGGTTCGAGGCGCCGCGCGCCCCCGGCGAACCCCATCGCCGTCGGGTGTAGCGATCCCACCCACGGGATCTTACCCCGACGAAGTGGAACGGTCAACGCGCACCACCGCAGGGGGCCGCGGTCATCCGGCCGCAGAGCCCCCCACCACCCCAGACGGGGATCCGGATCGGGCGTAGGTGCTCGCGACCACCGTCGGCTTGCCCACGGTCGGCCCGCTGGCGGAAGGCGCGGCGGTCTTTGACGTACCCGGTGTCGGGGGCGTCCCCCACCACGGCGGATAGTGCCGCTGCAGTCCGAACCACTTCTGGATAATCGGGGGCACGATCTGCGACGCCTGGCCGGCCTTCCACATGGCCCGGTCCAGGCCGAAATAGTAGTCGTAGACCTCGCGGGCCACCGGGGCGCCGCTGCCAAAGCCCTCGTTGGCGTGCTGCGCGAAAACGACCACCGCGATCTGCGGGTGGTGCGCCGGTGCGTAGGAGATCCACCAACCGTCGTTACCCTTGGTGCCGCCGACCTGCGCGGTGCCGGTCTTGCCCGCCACCGTGATCGCGTGCCCAAGATACGTTTGGGTCAACTGACTGAACTGGTAGAAGGGCCAGTAGCCCGTGCCGAAATCGGAGGTCATGCCGTTGCCGTACCACGATGGATGGATCTCGGTCACCGCATTCATGGAATGCTGCACCGCCGCCAGCACCCCGGCCGGCAGCGCGATGCGGCGGCGAACCTTTGGACCCTGGCGCCAGACGACCCGGCCCGTGGGCGAGACCACCTTGGACACGACGTACGGCCGCAGCAGGGTGCCCCCGTTGGCGAGGGCGGCGACGTAATCCGCCATCTCCAGCGGGTTCACGACGGTCAGTCCCTGACCAATGGCCGTCTGCATGGTCAGCGCCGTCGTCCAGGATTCGTTTTGCATACGCAAGGCGAGGGCCGGCGAGGACACATAGCCCGCGTCCTCTCCATACAAGTCCGTCTGGCCGGTCAGCTGCCCCAGGCCAAACTGGGCGGCAACCCGATCGATGGCCGCGACGCCCGTTCGGGCCCCGATCACGTAAAAAAAGGTGTCGCAGGACTGGGCCATCGCCTGGCGCAGCGTGAGGTTGCCGTCCCACGTCGGAATCCAGTTGTGCAGGGTGAAGTTCCCCACCCGGAGCGTCGGCGGACATCCAAGACGCTGCCAGGGCGTGATGGCGCGCTGTTCCAGGGCCGCAATCGCCGTGATGGGCTTGAACGTCGAGCCCGGCGGCGCGACATACGAGATCGCGTGGTCCACAAAGGGACGCCCCGGCTCGCTGGCCCATCGCCGGTACCGGGCCGAAAAGGCCTGGGCGGCGGCGCTGTTCGCCGGGGCGCCCGCCGCCTGGGCAAAGGCGTTTGGATCCACGGTTGGTACGGATCCCAGCGCGAGAATCGCACCGGTGTGCACGTCGATCACGACCGCTCCGGCTGCGAAGGCGTTGGGATAGGGTCCGCCTTCGGACGCGAACGGCCGGGTGCGCAATGCCTTGAGCTGGGCCGTCAGGGCGCGCTGCAGCACCGCCTGCAGACCGGCGTGGAGGGTGAGCACCACATTGTTGCCGGGTATGGGCTTTTTCAGCACGGACGAGCGGATGGGGTGGTAGGTCCGATTGATCTCCACCAGCTTCGTGCCGTTCACCCCAGCCAGCCCGGTCAGGGTGCGTCCCGATGGCAACCGCACGGTTTGAAACGTCTGCTCGATCCCGTCCACGCCCACCAGTTGGCCGGGGGTCGCGCCCGCTTTGACATACCCCAGAACGTTGGCAGCGAGCTTGGCTCCGGGATTGGTCGCCCCCGGCAGACCCGGATACACCCGGACGGCCTGGGCGACCACCGAAACGCCCGGCAACTGACTGCGCGCGTCGGCCAGGGCCGTATACTCCTTTGGCGTCAGCCCGGACTTGAGCAGCACCGGCATGAACGGCAGCCCCGTGCGCAGGTGCTGTTCGGCCGCCCGGATCGACTTGGACGACACGCCGAGGATGCGGGCGATGCGCGCCGTCTCCGCAGCCGACGGCGGGCGGGCGGTGAAAGAAAGCTCAGCGGCAAACGAGGGCACGTCGGTCGCCAACACCTGGCCGCCGGCGGCCAGGATCTTGCCGCGCGGCGCCACCAGCGGCAGGGTGCGCAGCGTCTCGGACCGGGCTGCGGCCAGCAGCTTTGGGCCCTGCGCCACCTGCAGGTCCCACAGACGCAGCCCAACCGCTGCCAGGAGCAGGACGAACAGACCGCCGGCCACCCGGGCCTTGTGCCGCAGGTATTCGAGTTGCGGCCGCTCGTCGCCCAGGAAGTCCATTCGTCCACCACCCCCCCCGCTGCGGCCCGCCGCCCGACCTCCCCGCCTACCCCGCAGACTGCGGACCGGCGGCGGCGCCTGCCCCCTCCAGTTCGACCAGCACCGCGCGCAGGGCCGCCAGCGGATCGGCGGCGGCGGTGACCGGCCGGCCGATCACGAGGAAGTCGGCCCCTGCGGTCAGCGCGGCGGCCGGCGTCGCCACGCGCGCTTGGTCCCCCACCGCCGACCCGGCCGGCCGCACCCCGGGGGTGACCACGAGGAAGGCGGGACCACCCAGCGAACGCACCAGCGCCGCCTCCTCGGGCGAGGCCACAACCCCGTCGCAGCCGGCTGACCGTGCCAGCTGCGCCAGCGCGGTCACATGGGCGCGCAGCGGGGCCCCCACCCCGACCGCCGCCAGCGCCCTTTCATCCAGACTGGTCAGCGCGGTCACCGCCAGGCAGCGCGGGCGGCGCGCCGCCGCCGCCGCCGCCTCGACGGCCGCCCGCAGCATGGCCTCGCCACCCGCCGCATGTACCGTCAGGCCCCAGACATCCAGCGCCGCCGCGGCCCGCACCGCGCCGGCCACCGTGCGCGGAATGTCATGCAGCTTGAGGTCCAAAAAGACCGGGCCGGTCAGGGGAAAAAGGGCGCGCAATCCCTCGGGGCCGGTGCGGCAAAAAAGTTCCAGCCCCACCTTGAACCGTACACCGCTCGGTTGCAACCGGGCGGCGCACGCCTGCGCAGTTTCCAGGTCGGCGAAATCCAGGGCCACAAACACCCGGCGCGCCGCCCCGTCCGCCCGCGCGTCCACCGAGCTCCACCCCCGAGCCGCCTTCGCCGCGCCGCACCACCACCCCTGCCGGCCCTTCAGCGAACAGGTGTGTGGGTTGCGGGCCTTCGGGCGTGGCCGCTCCCGCAGAAACCCCCGCGCCGACGCAGGGGCTCACCGGGATGCCACCGCCTTCAGGCGCCGGCGTCCGCGACCCCATACTCCTGCAGGGCCCAGGCGCGCGGGGCCGACCCGGCGGTCGCGCGGGCCACCTCCATCGCCGCGAGCAGTGCCGCCACGGTGTCCAGCGAGGTCAGACAGGGAATGCCATGCTCCGCCGCGACGCGCCGCACCCGAAAGCCGTCCCGCTCCGCCCGGCGGCCGCGCGTCAGGGTATTGATCACGAGGTCAACCCGGCCGGAGCGCACCGCATCCAGACAGTTCGGCTCCCCTTCTTCCAACTTGCGCACCGCCACCGCCGGCACCCCGGCCGCGGCGAGCATCGCCTGTGTGCCGCCGGTGGCCAGCAGGCGCAACCCGAGTTCGCATAGGCGGCGGCACAGCGGCAGCGCCTCGGGCTTATCGCGGTCGGCGATCATGACCAACGCGGTAGACCCGGCCGCCGGCAACCCGATACCGCAGCCCGCAAAGCCTTTGGCCAGGGCCTCGGCGTAGGTCGGGCCGACGCCCATCACCTCGCCGGTGGACTTCATCTCGGGACCGAGGGCGGTATCGACGCCGACCAGCTTGCTCCACGAGAATACGGGCATCTTCACCGCCACGTGCGGGCGCAGCGGGGGCAGGCAGACCGGACCGGTGAATCCCTGGGCCGCGAGGTCCGTGCCGAGGATGACCCGCACGGCGATCCGGGTCAGCGGGACGCCGGTTGCCTTGGTCAGAAACGGAACCGTCCGCGACGAACGGGGGTTGACCTCCAGCACGTGCACGCCGCCTCCCGGCTGGCCGTCGCCCTCTGGATCCACCACATACTGCACGTTCATCAGTCCCACGACGCCAATGCCGCGGGCCATCTCGAGGGTGTGGCACACGACGGCCTCCAGGGCCGGGTCGGAAAGCGACTGGGGGGGATAGACGGCAATGGAATCGCCGCTGTGCACCCCGGCACGCTCCACGTGCTCCAGCACCCCGGCGATGAGGACGGACGTGCCGTCGCTCACCGCGTCGACCTCGATCTCCCGCCCGCCGACGTAGCGGTCCACCAGGATCGGGTGCTGCGGCGTGACCAGCACCGCGGTGCGAACGTATTCCGCGAGGTCTTCGGGGCCGTGGCAAATCTCCATGGCGCGTCCCCCCAGCACATAGGAGGGCCGGACCAGGACCGGGTAGCCGACCCGCGCGGCCACCGCCTGCGCCTCGCCCAGCGAATGCGCCACCCCGCCGGCCGGCCGCGCGATACCGAGGCGCTCGAGCAGGGCGTCAAAGCGACCGCGATCCTCCGCCATGTCGATCCCGGCGGGCGACGTCCCCAGGATGGGCACGCCGGCGGCGGCCAGCGGCGCCGCCAGATTGATCGCCGTCTGCCCGCCGAACTGTGCCACCAC
>DAHWHT010000277.1 GCA_027335515.1 Clostridia bacterium | reverse complement strand
ACGGCCATGGCGTCTAGGAGCATGGTGGTCTAGTCTAGGGCCGCGGGCGCACCGACGCCGGCCATCATCCTTTGATGGAAGGGCAGGCATCAGGCATGCCTGATGCCGCGGCGGCGCACGTGCCCGCGGAGAAAAGCGCGTTGCCGTTTGCGATGCTATAAGGGGGGGGAGCGTTTCCGGATGGATTCGAACCCGCGGGGCAAACACGGCCGCCCGTCAAAGCATTCCGTGCGTGCCGTCTCCCCCAGGTCGAACGCTGGCGCAAGCATCCCGCTCTGAAAGCAGTAGGGCGCGCGCGCCACGGGATCATTCTTGGCTCATTGGCGAGTTATCCCCGCGCCCCGATAGAGGGGACGCGACATGACCGGCCACACACACGCCATCCTGCGCCGACAACGACGGCCACCCCCTGGCGGGTGCCGCCCTGGGGCGCTTCCTGCCCTGGGCCGTCATCCCACCGGACCGCGCCGTCTGGTCTGCTCCGCCGCCCTCGGTGCCGCACCTTCCCTTCGCCCCGCGTACCCCCGCCCCGCGCCTGCCGCCGACAGGGTCCCGCCCCGGCTCCCGCGGCGGTGAACCGTTCTTGACCGGACCGCACGCCGCTACTCAGGCCGGCCCTCGTACAAAGAGTGCGGCGGATGCTGGCAGGCGGAGGGGGAGGGCAGGGTCGGCGCGGGATGTCCGCGGCGGCGGCGGCGCGGCGGACCCATGGGCCGGGTCGGCCGCCGCTGTCCGCAGCCCGCCCAGGGGTGAAGGTTCAACTCTCGCGCAGCAACTCATCGAGCTTGCTGCCCTTGTCCATCCGGTTGAGCACAAGCCCAACAACGACCAGATATACCCACGGGATCAGGGAAAATGCGCGCCCGAAGGAATACTTATCGAATTGCACGTGACCGACCAGCGCGCTGTGGGTGATTCCAGGCAGGGTCACAAACGCGGAGACGAAGTAGATCGCCAGGTTGAGCACAGAGTAACCGATCGCTGGCGTATACCAACTGCGCAGGCCCAGCAGGTAGATCACTGAGACCACCACGTACGCGGCAACTTCCGTCTCCAGCCAGAAGGTGACCTCGCCGGTCTGCCCCGGGCTGGCGAAGAGGTGCGCGGCTACGTTCAGTAGCGCCATCACCACCATAGAGAAACGGAACCACTTCAGGACGGCGTAGGAACGGGCCGACGGGGGGTCGGCGATCACTGCTCCCGCACCGTCATGTGGACCGGTCGCCGCCAAGGTCTCCCGCACGGAACGTCAACACCCTTCATCTGGTCTCCACCACGAGCAAGCAATACATGTACATGTAGGGCACGGCCAGACGGCCGCACCGCCTGCGCAATGCCGCCGGCGGTCCGCGCCCAAGGACGCCCGGGACGGCCGGCCGGCCGGATGCGGCCCGGGGCGCCCCCCCGTGCCGCCGCGTCGATGCGCAACGCCGTTGATGATGGGTGAGACGGTCCCCTGGATTGAGGGGCAATGCCGCGCGCATTCGCGTACCTCCGTCCTGTTGGGTCAACCGCCCCGCCCGGGCGTGCGAACTTGCTCCGCGCTCGGGCCCAGGGGGAATATGAGGGGTACGCTCGGCCCAGGCGATGGCCCGGCGAGGCCATTGTGCCCGGTCCCCGCGGGCCATCGTGGCGGGAGGAGATGGGCCGGCTCACCCCTGCAGAACCCCGCGAGGACCGGCGCGCCAAATGGCATGCGGAGGCCATTGGCCCCGCCCACCTGTCCCCGGCACAATAGCGGCGCGGCGCCTCCTGCGGGCCCATCCTTTGTACACATGTACACAACCGACTCCCGTTGCCTGGATGGTGGATGCAACCGGGGCTGCGTGGGTGGTGGTGCCCAGCCGATTCGACCCAGAGCACGGGATTTAGGGAGGCCGTTGTTGAGGGCTTGGGTTTGATGGTGTTCGACAAGTGTCCTTTTGGTTGGCGATCCGTTTGGCTGGTGCTGCTACCAAGCGGTTCGCCGTCAGAATCTGCCGACCGCCGAGGAGGCCGCCACGCTCGCTGCCCAATACAGTCAAGGATTGCGCGATATGGACCGCTATTGGTCGCGCCTTCTGGAGGGCGGAGGCGGTGTGTTGCAGGCGACCTACCGAAGCACCGGCACGGGGCTCTTGCACATCGGTGCCGGCGACCGCGCAGGCAAGCCGATCGGGCGCGAAAGCTACCGACCGCATCGGCTTTAGTTTGCCTGTAACGTTGTGGCGGATCCTGTGGCCGTAGGATGCCTGGGCATCCGTGTCGAGTTTTCTCAACGAAGGGGGAAGGCAGAATGGCGGGCCTTCCGTCCGGTGCGTGGTATCAGTCGAAGATCGGCACCTACCAATCGCCAGGCACCGGGCGTTGGCGCGTATGGGTTGGTGACCGCTATTTGCCGCACGCGTACGTGACGAGGGAAGAGGCATGGATGGCCGGCTTGTATTGGCATCGTCGTGGGAAGGCGGCGCCGCAACCCTGCTGCGCGAACCGCGCAGACGACGGTGCCGACGATGCCGAGCAGTAGATCCGAGGCGTCGGTTCAGATTCACCAACACGCGACGACTCCGTGGCACCCTGCCGTGAAGGCCCCCCATAAAGGGGCTCTTCATGTCGTCACGCCGTCCCGCGAAGCCCGCCAAGTTGCGGGCCGTGGGTCCGTCTGCATCCTGCACACTTCAAAGCGAGTCCTCGTCGCGTTGCAAATCGCTGTGGCGTCCCTCGTGACAGGGGTGTGCACCAGTGTGGGCCGCCGCCGCCCCGATAGCCTGGCTCGTGGTGATGGCAAACCGGCGGGCGGCTTTGGCGACCTCTTTGCGGCCATCGCTACGGTGCGTACGCCGTTTCCGATGTTTGCAGACACTCTGGCGGGTCGTTCGGGGTGCCTGGGCCTGTTGCCGCTTCGCGCACGTTGCAGGCAGCCGACGGTGCGGATAGACCTTTGATCGACGTGTCCGTACAACCGGTCCCGCGGAGGTGGCCGCCGTGCTTCCTTCCGACAGCGAGCCGAGCAGCGACCTTGGCGTCACCGCGTTCTATCTGAGCCGCGCTGGTCTGATCGAAGCGGGCACGGTGCCGCTGATCCGGGCGCGGGCCATGGTAAGGTGCGGGCACGCCCTGTGGGTGGCCGGTCGCGCGGGTGGTCGCCCTATGGTGTTGGGGCGGGCCGAACCCGTGGATCCCAGTGCGGCCGGTTGCGGGTTGCTCGTCCGCTCCGACTTTTGCGACTTTGGGCCGGAGTCGCCACAGGTAGGATGAAGGCCGTAGGCTGGCGAGGGGATGGTGACGGGGATGGCGAGGACCGATACCCCATCGCGGCCTCCGTACGCGGACGGCAAAGGCTCCACGCTACCGCCCCCTGGTCCGCAGCCGACGCGGTTGCCGCAACGGCTTCCGCTGCCGCATCGCCACGATGGCCAAGACCCGCCGTCTTTCGCCAACGCGTGGCAAAACTCCAGTCCCAACCCGGAGGCACCCGGATAGGGCAAGTGTATCTGCCGCCGCTTGGACCGTACTTCTTTTTGCCCCTCCGGCCAGAGGGCCTGAATCGTTACGCGCCAAGGGCGGCGCGGGCCCGGAAAGGATGCGGGCCGCAAGCGCGGGGGTGCCCTGGACAGCGCGGCGACTTCGGATACGCCAGACGAACCGGCGCCGCGCGAGGACGACGATGCGCTACCGGAGCGACCCGGGACCGATGCTGCCCCTCCAGGGGGCGTTGATGCACTGACCGCAGGAGACGAGGAGCGCGGTTCGCCCCTCCGTCCCGCAGAGGCCGAGCGTACGATTCCTCGACGGAGGCGGGTTGGCGCGCCGCCGGCGCCGATGCGGGCCCGATGATCACAAAGCCCCGGCAGGCGCGAACACCCCCGCGGTCGGCAAGCCCCTGGTCGCGCTGCCAGGAGCATCGTGATTGCAGGCGAACCCCGGTGCCGGGGGTGGCGTGCATGTCGCGTGGACAGGCCCTTTGGCTGGATTGCGACACCGGGCTCGACGACGCGCTCGCCCTGCTGGCGGCCTGCCGCACCCCGGGGGTCGAACTCCGGGGTGTTTCCACCGTGGCCGGCAACTGCCCGCTGGAGGTCGCGACGGAAAACACGCTGCGCATTCTGGAACTGGCCGGTGCCGGCCGCACCGCCGTACACCCTGGGGCAGCGGCGCCCCTCGTGGCGCCGGCCGGCGACGCGCGCGAGGTACACGGAACCGACGGCCTCGGTGGTCTTGCGACACAAATTCCCGCCGCCCGCGGGCGGCCCCGCCCGGAATCCGCAGCCGCGGCGCTGGTGCGGGCGCTGCGGGCGCAACCCGGGCGAATCGCCGTGGTGGCGACCGGCCCTCTGACGAACCTTGCACTGGCCCAGGCGCTGGCACCCGATGTACCACGCCTGGCTCGACAGTTGGTCGTTATGGGCGGGGCCGTCGGCGTGCCCGGTAACGTGGGGCCCGCCTGCGAGTTCAACTTCGCCGCCGACCCGGAGGCGGCAGCCGCGGTGCTCGCCGCGCCCTGGCCGATCGTGCAGGTCGGATTGGATGTCACCCTGCAGGTGCGCCTCGGCGAGGCAGAGGCGGTGGCCCTGGAAGCGGCACCGGCCGGTCCCGGCCGGTCCGTTCCCCTGTTTTGCGCCGCGGCCCTGCGCGCCTACGCCGCGGCCTATACCCGCCAGGACGGCGACGGCCGCGCCCCCATGCACGATCCGCTTGCCGTCGCGGTCGCCTTGGATCCGTCCCTGGTGCGCGCGGCGCAACTGCCCGCTGCGGTGGAGACCTCCGGAGCACTGACCCGCGGCATGCTGGTCGCCGACCGCCGCGTGCTGACACGCCCGTCGCTGCTCGGCGGCCGGCGCACCATCCAATGCTGCCTGGACGTCGATGTCGCGGCAGCCCGCAGCCGTCTGCTGTCCGCCTGGGGTGCGCCCCCCGAGGGTTGAGGGGCGGCCCGCGGTCCGGCGACGCCGACCGTGCGGCCGTCGGGTTGCGCCCCATCCAACCGGCACAACGAAAGCGGATGAGCGTCGGTCCGCGGCAGGCATGGCGGGTCCAAGTCGCGAACGTGACAACATGCGTCAAGCGCGCCAACGGTCCGCGTCCCGTTCCCCGCGCCGCGCCCCGCGCCGCTGGCCGCTCGCGGTCGGCGTGGTGGCCACCGGTGCCGCCCTGGTGGCGGCCGCCGCGGTACGCGGTCGCACCAATGGCGCCAGCGCGGCACCGAGCGCGCCGGTCGTGGCCAACGAGGCCGTGCGGGCCAAGAGCGGCCCACTCTTCGGCCGGGTGCCGTGGGCGACGCTGCCGGCCGCCGTCACGGCATGGGTCGACGCCCACGCGCGCCGACCCAACGCGGGGCTGGTCAGGGCCGGCAAGGACTCCTGGGCCATGCTGACCACCGGACCGCAGCCGTGGCCTGTGCGGCTCCTGCCGCTCACCAGCCGCGTCATGCCGGACGGAACCACGGACGTTCAGGTGGTCCTGGCCCGGGGTGGGACCCCCGACGCGGCCTCGACCTCCAGCCTCGCCGTCGCGCTGCCGCAGGGCGGGGTCCGTGCCGCCTTTCTGCTGCACGTCGTAGGAGCGGCAACCGGCGTGGCACTGGGGCCCGTGGCCGCAGGCGCCTGTGTCCCCCGGTCGACGGGCGGGGCCGCCGTCCGGGCCTGCGCGGCGCGACTCGGTTTGACCGGGGCGCGCTGGACCACATCCGGCCATGCCTGGGATGCGGAACTGGGCCACCAACGCTTCGCGCTGGCCCTCACCCGCACGGCGTCCGGCTACACCCCGGTGGCGGTCCGTTGGATCGGACCCGCCTGACCCTCGGCCCCCCGCCGCACGGCGTCCTCCACCGCCTGTGGCGCCAGACCCGGCAGGAGCCCGATCAGCACATCCATGTCCGTCGTGCCATCGGCCGACCCGTCGCCCAACCAGGGCTCCATGCCCTTGCCGGTGACCACCAGGCAGTCGCCCGGCTCGAGCACTGCGGAAGCCGCCGCGAGGGCGGAGGCGCGATCGGGCACGAAGCGGGCGTACAGTCCGCAATCGCGCGCGGCCTGCACCATGGACTGTGCCGCCTGGCCCGGGTCCTCGCCCGCAGGGCGGTCGCACGTGATGGTGGCGGCGTCGGCAAGGGCCGCCAGGACCGCCCCCATCAACGGCCGCTTGCCGCGGTCGCGCTGACCCCGCGGCCCCAAAACCGCATGCACCCGCCCCGGGACCAGGTCGCGCGCCAGGCGCAGGACCGCGCGCAGGGCCTCGGGATTGTGGGCGTAATCGATGAGCACCAGCCGCCCGGCCCCATCTCGCAGCAGGGTGCCGCGGCCCGGTACGGGAGGGGCCGCCTCCAGGCCGGCGGCGATCGCATCCGCCGGCACGCCAAGGGCCAAAGCGGCAGCCGCGGCGCACAGCGCGTTGTGGACGTTGTGCCAGCCGGGCAGCGGCAGCCGCAGTTGCCGAGCCCCCTGGGCGCCAAGCCGCAGCCGCAGGCTGGTTCCGGCAGCACCCGCCGGGTGCACATCCAAGACCCGCACGTCGCCCTCCGGTCCGTAGAGCACCTGACGGCGCTGGCCCGCCGCGGTGACAAACGCGGCCAGGTGCGGATCCGCCGCGGGCAGCACCGCGACGCCGTCGGCCGGCAGGTCGCAAAACAGCGACAGCTTGGCCTGGAGGTAGGCGGCGGCGTCCGCATAGTACTCTCCGTGATCGCGGCTGAACCCGGTCAACGCCGCGACGCGGAAGCGACAGGCGGCCACACGTCCCTGGCTGAGGGCCTGGGCCGAAACCTCCACGGCCGCGTGGGTCGCCCCGGCGGCCCTCCAGCGCGCAAGCAGCGCGTAGAGCACCTCCGGCGGCGGTGTGGTGTGTTCGGCCGGCTGCCGCTCGGAGCCAAAGGCGTAGCCGACGCTGCCGATCGAACCGGCCGCGAAGCCGGCGGCGCGCAGGACGGCGGCCAGCAGGAGCGTGGTCGTCGTCTTGCCGTTCGTTCCGGTGACCCCGGCCATCACCAGATGCCGGCCCGGATCGCCGTGCCAGGCGGATACCAGATCCGCCAACGCGTGGTCCGAACAGGAGACGACCACATCGGGCAGGCCGGGGGCCAAACGGCGTTCGCCAACGGTCAGGCCCGCCCCGGCCGCACGCGCCTGTTCGAGCAGGTCATGCCCATCCACATGAAAGCCGCGGCGAGCCACAAAGACCATCCCTGGCCGCACACGCCGGCTGTCTTCGGTTACACCGGTAATGGCGGCCCCGTCCAGGCGGCGCTGGCGCACCGCGGCCAAGACCCGCTCCCAGCGCATGCCGATCCTCCCCCGACCGCCCAGACGCCACGGGCTCGTACCGCAGTCTTCCCCTAGACTACCCGAGACCACGGGGTGCTGACGCGAACACGAAATAAGCAAACGATGAACCCGGGACGCATCCTCGGCCTATCGCCGCAGCGTCCGCCACAATTCGACCGGAACGCGCGTGCCCTCCGGGGGGGTGTACGGCAGGCGCACCGTCGCCGCCCGGCCCGCGGAAGCATACGCGGCCAGCAGCAACTCCAATACGGCCCGGCCGTCCGCCCCCCCGACACACGGCGCGCGGCCCTCCCGCACGCAGTCTATGAAGTGCTGCAACTCATGCGGATAGCCTTGCTGATGCACCTCCTCGGCCAGCGCAAACGACCACCCACGCGTGGCCCCGGCCTTCTCCATCGCGTAGTCGTACCCGTCCTCGCTATACACCTTCGCGCTGCCGCCCTGGAAGAGGTCGGCGCTCGCGCCGCCGCGCGTGCCGGCGACCTCGATGCGGTCGTCCATGCCGCCCAGGCGGGTCCAGGCGTTCTCGGCCAAGGCGATGGCCCGCGCACCCGCGTCGTTTTCAAACCCAACCACCGCGACGCTCTGATCCTCGCCCTGGGTGCGGGAGCCATGAACGAGGGTCTCGCAGCGGCAGGTCACCTCCACCGGTCGCCACTGTGGACCCAGCACCCAGCGAAACCACCCGAAGGCGTGGCAGCCCATGTCCATGAGCACCCCGCCGCCGGAGCGCGATACATCCCAAAACCAGTCGGCATGCGGCCCGGAGTGCTTCTCCGATTGGCGCAGGTAGTGCAGCCGTCCCAGCGCCCCGGCCGCCGCCAGCTGCCGAACCCGCTCATACTTCGGAGTGAAGCACAGCTGCTCGCCGTATCCCAGCATCACCCCGGCCGAGCGGCAGGCATCGATCATGGCGTCCGCCTCGGACAGGGTCAAGCAGAAGGGCTTTTCCACCACCACGTGCTTACCCGCGCCTGCGGCGGCCAGCGTCGCCTGCGCGTGCAGGAAGTTTGGAAGCAGCACCAACACCAGATCCACGTCGGCCCCGGTCGCCACGGACCGCCAGTCATCGCTCCAACGCGGCACCCCGTGCGCCGCCGCGAAGGCCTGCGCGCGCGCGGCGGTGCGTGAAAACACCGCCGTGACCCGGGCCCCGCGCACCTCGCGCAGCGCCTCGGCATGCACCCCTGCGACGAAGCCGGCTCCCAGCAGGCCGATGCGCACCGTGCCCGACGCCCCCGATTTCGCCATACCCTCGCCTCCCCATCGCCTTTGCCTCAAATCCCGGCCCGCCGCAGCACCCCCTGAGCAAAACGCAGCCCCCGCGCCGCGGCCGCCAACCCATCTTCAACGCGCCCGCGCGGCGGCGGCGCGACGACGGAAACATAGCCGCGGTACCCCCCCTGATACAGGGCGGACGCCCACGCCACGGCCCGATCGTCCGGGTCGTCGGCAACGCGCCGCAACCGCGCGAAGGCCACCAAACGGTCGGGGAGCGGTCCGGCCTGGCTGTCGGCCACGAGTCCGATCCCAGTGTGGGGCACGGCCGCCGCCAGGGCCTCGGCAACGGCGGCCGGCGCCGCCGCCCCGTCGTCGTCCACGACATCGAGGGTCAACCGCAGACCGCACGCCGCAGACGCCTCGCCCATCCGGGCCAGTTGCGCCACGAAGTCGCCCGTCGGGGGCTGGCGCGCCGCCACACGAAGCAAGAGAAGCGGTGCCCCGACGCCGAACGCCGCCAGCCCGCGCAGCACGGACCCCTCCACCCCAAGGTTCCCGGCACCGATGTCCCCATTAGATGAAGACATCGGAGCGGACCCAGCCGCGCCAGGTCCGCTCCCGATGGCCGGGGCGGTTGTGAGGTCCGCTGCCACGACACACAGGCCCAACCGCGCCAGCCGCCGGGCAAAACCGCCCACGCCGCGCCGGCACGCGGCCCAGACGCTCGACCACGGTGCCTCCACCCCGGCAAATCCGCCGCCTGCGGCCTCGATCAGATCCGTCAGTTCGGGCGTCCCACCCAGGGTGGC
>DAHWHT010000263.1 GCA_027335515.1 Clostridia bacterium | reverse complement strand
GCCTGGCCGGAGGCGGCGTGCGCGCTGGAGGCCGCGATCGCGGCGCGCGGCGGCCGCAGCTTCGCGGTGGCCGACGGCGGGCGACCGCTCGGGTTGGTGGAGTTTGGGGCCGCCGCGGGGGATGCGGCCCTGGGTGCCCTGCGCCGGGTGGGTGTGCAGGTGTGCAGCGCCCAGGGTGCGGGGGAGGCGGCGGCCGCCGCCGCCGAACTGGCCGGTCGCGGCCGGCGGGTCGCCATGGCCTGGGTCGGAGCGGGACCGGTCGCACCGGTGCACTTCCTCCTGGCCGGGACGGCGGGGGTGGCGGCCGATCCGGCGGCCCTGGATCTGGATACGGACGCCGCCAAGCTGCCCCGCCTGCTGTGGGAGGCGCGCCGCCTGCGGCGCGGCGGGCGCGCGTTGCTCCTGATGGCGGGGGCGACCGACGCGGCGCGGGCGCTTGCGGCCGTGGCCCTTGCCTGGCCCGGCTTGCGTCTGCTGCTGCCCCATGCGACGCTGGGAGCGGCTGGTCTGCATCGGGGGCCGGGGGAAGGGGCGCGCGGCAACGTATGGCCGGACTGACCATCTTTGGCGCGGCGGCCGTGGCCGCGATGCTCCTGGGTTATGCGCTGGATGAGCGTTCCCCCTGGTGGACCCTGTTTTTTGCCTGGGCCTGTCTGGCCAGCTCGCTGTATGGCTGGCTGAGCGGCACCTGGCCGTTCGGTGTGGTCGAGGGCGTTTGGGCCGTGGTGGCCTTCCGACGTTGGCTGCGGCGGCGGGGTGATGCCTGATCGCCGCGGGTGACACCGGACCGGCGCGGGGGCGGTTGAAGGTCTTTTTGGGCTTCGCCGCCGGTGTCGGTAAGACCTACACCATGCTGGAGGAGGCGCAGCGCGCCCGCGCCGCGGGCGTGGACATCGTCGTCGGCTACATTGAGCCCCACGACCGACCCGAGACGCGCGCGCTGCTGCAGGGCCTGGAGGAGGTCCCCTCCCGCCAGGTGGTCCGCGGCGGGTCCACCTTCTCCGAGCTCGACGTGGCGGCCGTCTGCAGGCGGCGGGCCGCGGTGGTGCTGGTCGACGAACTGGCGCATACCAATCCGCCGGGGTCGCCGTACGCCAAGCGCTACGAGGACGTGCGCGCCATCGTGGCGGCGGGTTGCGACGTCTGGACCACCATGAACATCCAGCACCTGGAGTCCCTCAACGATCAGGTATCGGCGATCACCGGGGTGCGGCAGCGGGAGACCCTGCCGGATGCCTTTCTGCGCGAAGAGGCCGATGAGGTCGTCGTGGTCGACCTGCCCCCGGAGGAACTGCGGGCGCGGATCCGCGAGGGCCGCGTCTATCCCCGCCATCGGATTGCGGCCGCGCTGGACGGGTTTTTCCGCACCGAACACCTGGCGGCGCTGCGCGAGTTGGCATTGCGCGAGTTGGCCCGCACCATCGAGGAGCGTCGGGGCGACGGCTCGGCGGTGGCCTCGCCGGCGGTGTCGTCCCAGGTCGCGGACCGTTTGGTGGTCCTGGCGGCGGGCCGCCCTGGGGACGAGCGCATCGTCCGCCAGGGATGGCGCGTGGGCCGCAGCCTGCAATGCGAGACCGCCGTCTTGCACGTGGTGGCCGAGGGCGCGGCCGCGGACGGCGGCCGACTCGCCGAACTGCGGCAGATCTGCGGCAACTTGGTGCTGCCGTTGCAGATCGAGCAGGCGGCCGGGGGGCGCCACGGCGTCGGGGAGGCGGTGGCCAATTACGTGCGCACCAACCGAGTGACGCACGTGCTGGCCGGGGCGGCGCGCGACCGCCGCCTGCCCTGGCGCGGGTCGACCCTGCAGGAGATCATGGACCGACTTCCCTGGGTGGACTTTATCGTCGTGGGTGATCCGTCGCGCCGGGTGCTCGCCGACCGGAAGGAGACCGGACGGTGATGTGGGCATGGCTTGGGGTCCCGCTGGCGGTGTTCGCCGCCGCAGTCGGCTACGTGGTCGGGAGGCGGCGGGCACCGGGGCCGCGCGGCGCGCCCCTCTGGCGGCGGCCGCTGCTTTTGGTGGACGGTGACGCCGGGCATCCGCCGCTGGAAGCCCTTGCGGTCGCCTGCCGCCTGCTGTCCGCCGGCCAGCCGCTGCCGGTGCTGGCCCCCGTGCGTCTGCCGCTTTCCGTGCCCCTGGACGCCCCGCCCGGCGAGGAAATGGAGCGGGCGGCGGAGTTGTTGGCCCGGGTGGAACGGGAGGCGGGGGACCGCGGGGTGGTGGTGCGCGGCTACCTCTGCCGCGGGCGCACCGTGCGGGCCGTGCTGCGCCAAAAGGTCGAGGAAACCGGGGCGGATGTGGTCGTGCTGCAGGGATCGATGGAGCGTCTGGCGGAGTTGGTACCCGAGGTGGGGGACGCCCAGCCGCTTTTGGTGCCGGAACGGCCGTGACGGGCGGCGGAGAGGGGGATGGGCCTTGCGCATGGTGATCATCGGCTGCGGCCGCATCGGGGCGCATGTGGCGCGCCAGTTGGCGGCGGCGGGCCACGCCGTCTGTGTGGTGGACCAGGACGCCGTCAGTCTGCGACGGCTGGGCGAGGACTTCTCCGGCCGCACCGTGGTCGGGACGGGTTTTGACGAGGCGGTGCTGCAGAAGGCCGGGGTGGCCGACGCCGAGGCGGTCGTGGTGCTGACCAACGTGGACGCGACGAACTTCATGGTGGCCCGGGCCGTCGTCGAGTTGTTCGGGGTGCGGCGCGTGACGGTGCGGGTGAACGACCCGGAGTTCAGCGCCGTTTTTGCGGAACTGGGCCTGAACACGGTGGACCTGCCCGATCTGATCCTGCAGCGCGTGGATGAGCTCCTGGCTAGCGACGGCTGATGCCTGGTCGGAGGGGGCGCGGGTGTTTTGTATGTGCTGATCGTCGGCGGCGGCAAGGTCGGCATGCACGTCGGGCGGACGGTGTTGGAGCAGGGCCATGAGGTGACGGTGATCGAGCAGCGCCTGGCGCGGGCCGAGGTGCTGCGGGCCGCCCTGGGGGACGTGGTCATCCTCGGAAACGGCACCCTGCCGTCGGTGCTGGAGTCCGCCGGCTGCGGTCGCGCGGACGTGGTGGCGGCGGTGACCGGGGATGACGCGGTCAATCTGCTGGTGGCGGTGCTGGCCAATCGCCATTTCAAGGCCGTGCGCACCATCGTCCGCCTGAACGACCCCCGAAACGAACGGCTGTTTCGACTCTCCGGTGTGGGCGGTACGGTGTCTTCCAGCGCCATCCTCGCCGAACTCATCGAGCGCGAGGTGGCGGCCGAGCGGGTGCGCACCCTGCTTTCGTTTCCGAGCGGCGGCGTTGCCATCGTCCAGGTCGACCTGTCCACCAAGTCGTCCGTGGCGGGTGCGCGGGTGCGGGATGTCCCCTGGCCGCGCGGTACCCTGCTGGTTTCGGTGCTGCGGGGCGAGGAGGTGCTTGTGCCCGAGGGCGCCCTGACGGTGCGGGCGGGTGATCGCCTGTTGCTCTTGGCGCCGCCGGCGGTGGAGGGGCACCTGCAGGAGCTCTTGGCCCCGGGCGTCGATTGAAACTTGAAGGCATCCGGCGCCGCGTTGGGTGGGGGGGCCGGGTTGCGGTGCGTCGTATCCCCCATAACGCGTCGGATGGTGATAACGGGGAGCGGCGGATGGCGACGGTTTGGGGGGCTGGAGGATGGGATCGCGGACGGCTCCGGATCCGCGGCCGGAATGGGAGCAGGAGGACGAGCGGGTTGAACCGGAGTTTCGCCTGCGCGAGCGCGACCGCCGGCTGATCCGCGCCGGTGCCGGCGCGGCCACGCTCAGCGGCGGTCTTGCGGGTGTGGTGCTCGGACCGCTGCCGACCGCCGTCGTGCTGGTGGTCCGCGCCGCCATGGGCGGCAGTTGGCACATCGACCACTGGGTGCACAACCTCTTGATCTATTCGGTGCTGGCCGTCGCGATCGGCTTTCCGATGGGCTGGCTGCGGCGCCGCAGCTGCCTCGGCCACCGCTTCCGCATGGTGCCCATGGCCGGGGTGCGGGCCGGGGCCGATACGTGGTTGGGTATGGTGGTGATCGACATCATGCTCATCGCCTACGTGATGGAGGACGGCCTCGGGCTGCTGCTGTTGTTCACCGTCTGGGGCCTCATCTGGATCGGCCTGCTCTACGACCTGGTGTGGGCCGCGGCGCAGGGCGTGATCGTGGCGCGCTTCTGGCCGGCGCCGGCGGTTGGTACCGCGCCGGCGCCGGTGGTGCGGGGCTGAACCGGACGGCTCACCACTTGTCCAGGCGGGCGCCGTCGGTGGTGAGCCAGCTTTGCACGGCGGCCATTTCCGGGTGGCCAAAGTGCAGGACGTCCACGCCCTCGTGCAGCGCGAAGGCCGCCGCGGTGCCAGCGGCGTCGCCCAGCACGCAGAGGTTGGGCGCGGCGCGCAGGGCCCACCAGGCGCGGGATTCCATGCGCGCCGCATAGCCCGGTACGAGCAGGTTGGTCACGGGCGGCACCAGCACGCAGTCCAGGGGCAGGTAGGTGGGGTTGGCGGCGGCGGCGGTCGTGCGCAGCACCTCGCCATGGGTGTATCCGGCGTTTTCGAGCCAGTGGAAGCCCAACCCGATGCGGCGTGCGTGGTGGCGGGCGTCCATCCCCTCGTGCGCGTGGGCGCCCGCGCCGGTCACATCCTCGACGCGCACGGAGAACCCTTGGGCCGCCGGGCCGACGGCGTGCACCGTCTCCCGCAGGCAGAGCACCTCGCCGCAGCGGACCGCGCCCGCGGTTTCGACCAGGCGGACGTCGTCCAGGCCGGGAAAGCGGCGCAGGGAGCCCAGAAGATCGGAGGAGCCGATGAGGGCGCGCGCCTCGGCGTAGGCGGTGTCGATGTCGCGCGTGCTGGGCAGGGTTTCGGGGTCGGTCGTGGCGTCGTAGGCGCGGCGGCGGCCGTCCACGTTATACACGTGCAGGGCCGACACCCAGAACACGCCGGGGGATTCCTCCCAGGCGCGCGGCGCGCCGATGCGAAAACCTGGGTTGGCGGCGGCAAAGGCGGCCAGCACGCTGTCGCCGGCGGCAATCGGCGCGCCGCCCCAGAAGGTGCGCCGCGTCCCGGCGGGGGTGTCCAGGGCGGCGGTGCCCCACAGGGGCTTGTCGGCGGCGTCGTGTGCGGCCGCCAGCGCGCCCATGTCCACGTTCTCGACCGCGAACAGCAGCGAGGCGACCATCTGGCGGGCATCGGGGTTCCAGTCCGACCGGCCGAGGCTCAGCGGCACCTGGGCCAGGCGCGCCAGGCGGCCGGTCGCCGAGCCGTCGATGAAGATCCGCCCGGGGATTTCCTCGGGTTCGCCGGCCAGGACCGGGCCCGGTCCTTCCTGGGCCAAGGGGCGGACGCGGACGGCGGCGATGCCGGCAAACGGGCCGGGACGGGGCTTGCGGCTCCGTCCGCCCCGTCCGCCCGCGCTGCCCGCGGGGAGCACGGCCTCAAGCTCGTATCCGGCCAGCACGCGGACCCCCGCGTCGGCGAGTTCTTCGCTGAGTGCGGCGGCAAAGGCCCCCGGGCTGTAGATGGGGCCGGTCTCGCTGAACCACGTCGCGAAGCTCCCGGCCTGCGGCAGGTCCCGCCGCCCGCCGTGGGTCCAATAGCGATGCTCCCAACCGCACAGGCCGCCGACGGTGGCGATCCCACCGGGGGCGCCTTCGGGGAAGATGAGTACGACCTCGGCGCCGTCGCCGGCCCGGCGGGCCGCGCACAGGGCGGCCGCCACCCCGGCGAGTTCGCCTCCGTAAACCACGACGTCGGCCATCGGGGACACCTCCAAAATGACACCGGCGCCCGGCGGGGTGCCGCCGCAGCGGCGCCGACCGGGCGCGACTTTAGGGTGTGCGCATGGGCGCACGCGAATCCGCGAGGGCTGCGGGCTGCCCCGCAGCAACGCGGGGGGATGGACGCATCCATTCCGCGCCAACGCGTTCCGTTCCTGCGCGCTGCGGACCGTGGCCGGCCCGGGCTCCCGCGCCCTAGCCCGTGGGCCCGAAGACGCCCGCAACCAGGGCGGCGACCAGGCCGTGCGCCGTGGCGATGTTGGTCGCCGCCGGGATGGCGCGGACATCGCACAGCCGCAGGAGGGCCGAGACGTCGGGTTCGTGCGGGTGGGCGGTCAGGGGATCGCGCAGGAACAGCACCATGTCGATCGCACCCGAGGCGATCTCGCTGCCAATCTGCTGATCGCCGCCCAGCGGGCCCGAGAGGTAGCAGTGGACATCCAGCCCCGTCCGCTCAGCCACCAGGCGGCCGGTGGTCCCGGTGGCGACCAACTGGTGCGCGGCCAGGGCGGCGCGGTGCTCCTGCGCGAAGGCGAGCATCTGTGGTTTCAGCTTGTCGTGGGCGATGAGCGCGATGCGCACGGCTGCCGTCTCCCCCCTGGGCGGGACGCCTGGGCGCGGGAGTGGTCCGCGCCGGCCCTGCCAGCCTATCAGGACATGGCGACCCATGCCAGGCGGCCCGGGCGTGCCGCCCATGCGGCCCCGCGTTCCCAGCCGGGCCGCCGCGCACCCCGCGCCGCTCGACCGTTGGTGTTCCGCGGCAGCGGCGGCTATGATGGTGGCTGGTCGCGCGCCCGGCCGGGCCGGCGGCCGCAGTCACGACCGCCCGCGCCCGCGGGTCCGGCCGCGCGCTGCAGTCCGCGGCCGGCCTGTCCGGCCGCATGGCGGGAGGGAACGCAGTGTCCAAGCATCAGGTCGGACTCGTCGGGCTCGCGGTGATGGGCGCCAATCTTGCGCGCAACATTGAACGCAACGGCTTTTCCATCGCGGTGTTCAATCGTACCTGGTCCAGGACGGAGGCCTTTTTGCAGGGGCCGGCCGCCGGCGCGCGCGGGCTCACCGGTTACCGTGAGATGGGCGAGTTCTGCGCCGCCCTGGAGCGCCCCCGCCGTGTGATCATCATGGTGCAGGCCGGGGCCCCCGTCGACGACATGATTGCGCAGTTGCTCGCGCACCTGGAACCGGGCGATACCATCATGGACGGCGGCAATTCCTACTTCCCCGACACCGAGCGCCGGGTGAAGGAGCTGGCCGCGAAGGGAATCCACTTCCTGGGCACCGGCATCTCCGGTGGCGAGGAGGGCGCCCTCTGGGGGCCGTCGATCATGCCGGGGGGACCGCGTGACGCCTATGCGTCGTTGGAACCCGTGCTGACGCGGATTGCGGCGCAGGTCAGCGACGGCCCCTGCTGCGCCTACATGGGGCCGGGCGGTGCGGGACACTACGTCAAGATGGTGCACAACGGCATTGAGTATGGGGACATCCAGTTGATCTGCGAGGCGTATGCCGTACTGAGCCAGATCGCCGGTCTGCAGGCCGGGGAGATGGCGGAGCTGTTTGCGCAATGGAACCGCGGCGAGTTGGACTCCTACCTGATCGAGATCGCCCACAAGGTTTTGGCCTACGTCGACCCCGAGACGAAACGGCCGCTGGTCGATCTGATCCTGGATCGGGCCGGTCAGAAGGGCACCGGCAAGTGGACGTCCCAGGAGGCCCTCGACCTGGGGGTGCCGATCCCGACGATCGATGCCGCGCTCTGGTCGCGCAACATTTCGGCGCGCAAGCAGGAGCGGGTCGCCGCCTCCGGGCGCATCGCCGGCCCGACGGCCGCGCCGGTGGAGCCGGCCGAGCGCAACCGGCTGATCGCCGCCGTCGCACGGGCGCTGTATGCGTCCAAGGTCGCGTCGTACGCCCAGGGGCTGGCCATGCTCGGTGCCGCCTCCAAGGAGCACGGCTACACCCTGGACCTGATTGAGATCGCGCGCATCTGGAAGGGCGGCTGCATCATTCGCGCCCAGCTGCTCGGCCGCATCCAGGACGCGTACCGGCGCGACCCCGGCCTGGCCAACCTGCTGCTGGACCCGTACTTCAGCGGGATCATCGCCAGCCACGAGCAGGACTGGCGCTACGTCGTCGCCACCGCCACGCGTAACGGCGTGCCCGTACCCGCGACGGCCGCGTCCCTGGCGTACGTCGACGCCTACCGCAGCGCGCGGCTTCCGGCCAACCTGCTGCAGGGCCTGCGCGATTTCTTCGGTGCGCACACCTATGAGCGGACCGACAAGCCGGGAACCGCCTTTCACACGCAGTGGGAGGCGGCGCGGGAGTCCTAGGCGGGGCCGCGGGGCGGGGGCGGATCGCCCCCGCCCGCTGCGCGGTCAGGGCGCGAAGCTGAAAGCCTCCTCGTGGCACTCCACCTGCGTCGGGTGGTTGGCGTCGTCCACGAACACGACGACCGGCTTGAATTCGCCGAGTTCGTCGGGCGAGAGGTCGGCTTCGGCCAGGATGATGACCTTATCGCCGGGTGCGAACAGCCTCGCCGGCGGCCCGTTCAGGCAGATATCCCCCCGACCCGCCGGTCCGGGGATGACGTAGGTGCGCCACAGCGAGCCGTTGGAACAATTGGTGATCTGGACCGTCTGAAATGGAAGCATGTGGGTGATCTTGAGCAGCTCTTCGTCGATCGTCACCGAGCCGATGTAGTTGAGGTTGGCTTCCGTGACCGTGGCGCGATGGATCTTGGCGGAGCACATGCGGATCGTCACCGGGTCGTCCTCCCTACTGGTTACCGGATGGGACGCGCCCGGATCGGCGCGCCGACCGTTGCCAGGAGGCTTTTTCCCTCCTCTACCCACGCGATCTCCCACCGCCCGCTCGGCCCGGCGGGCCGACAGGGAAGATAACCTTACCATACCCCCCGCGGCGCCCCTTCGGCAAGCCCGCACCCTGCTACACGGGATGCGGTTTGTCTTTGCTACCCCCTCCTGGTATACTGGGGGCGGTCGCGTGCCCTGCCGCCATGTCCCGGGAAGACGAGGCGGCAGAGTCAGCGGGACCGTGCCAAATCGGAGTCGGGCGCAAGGGCCCGGCACGAGCGGGGGAACCGTTTTTCGGGGCGAATGTCGTCGGACGCCGGCCCTGCGGCCGGTGCGCAGCGACAGGGGCACCCTCGCCCTAGCCCGTCAGCTCACCCCGCCGGCACTGAGGGGTGTCGTGTGCCCCGGTCAGCCCGGCCGGTAGGTGCCGCGCCCTTTCCACCCGTGCCGCGCCCTGTGGCGTGGACGTTGGAAGGAGGTCGCAGGCGATGGGGGCTTGTGTCCGTTCGCGTGCCGTCGCTGTACCCGCCGCCCCGCACAACCTGTCCTCCAAAGTCGCGCCTTACGCGAGGCGCGCCTAGAAACCTGCGGGAAGCCGCCCCTTGGCCGCCGGCCTGGGGGCGGTGCCGCTGCGGCATGCGCCGTTGCGGTCCTGCGGCGAAAGGCGGGGCGTCTATGTCGATCCGGGGGGGATCTGCGCTGGTGGGGACGCGATCCGCACAGGATCAAACCGACGATGCGGCGCTGCAGGCGGAGGCGCAACTGGCCGCGGAGGCCAGGGGCGTCGGCGGCGACGGCCGCTGGCACCGGCGGTTGGTATCGGTGACGGTGGCGGTCGCCCTGATCGCCGTCTGGGCGATCCTTGCGGCGCTGCGCGTCTTTGGGCGCGCGGAGCTTCCCACGCCCCTGCGCGTCGTGCACGATTTCGTGCATGCCGTGGTTCGGGGCTACGGGGGGCATTCACTGATCGCCCAGGCGCAAATCAGCGTCGAACGGGTCGTGGTGGGGTTCATCGCGGCCGTGTTTCTCGGTGTGATCGTCGGCATGCTCATGGCGATCATCCCGGTGGTGCACGACGCCATCGACCCGATGCTGCAGTTCCTGCGGCCCATTCCTCCCCTGGCCTTCATTCCGCTTCTTGTGACCTGGTTTGGAATCGGCGAGCTGCCCAAGGTGCTGCTGATCTTCTTTTGCACGCTGCCCATCGTGATCCTCAACACCCTTTCGGGGGTGCGCGGCACCCAGGAGAGCCGACTGCGTGTGGCTCAGTGCCTGGGGGCCAGTCGCGCCCAGACGCTGCGCCACGTCATCCTGCCGTCGGCCCTTCCGGAGGTGTTCACGGGGATGCGCGTCGGTCTCGGGGTGGCCTGGACCTGTCTGGTCGCGGCTGAGATGGTTGCCGCTTCTCGGGGGCTCGGCTGGATGGTCCTGCAGGCGGGCCACTACCTGCAGTCAGGCATGATCTTTGTGGCGATCATCAGCATCGGTGTGGTCGGTTTCCTGATGGATCTTGCGCTGCGGCTGATTGAGCAGCGGGTCGTGCCATGGAAGGGCAAGGCCTGAACCCGACGGGTGGGGGATTGCGGGCGCCGGGACCCGGCCCGGCGCAGATCGTTTCCGGAGGTGGTTTCTCGTGCGCGCTGATAGTGCTGGCAACGGACGTGCCCGGCGTCTGTCCGGAGTGTTGGGTTTGGGTATGGCGGCCACCGTGGCTCTGGCCGGCTGCGGTGCGGCCGCGTCGCCCACGTCTTCCTCGACGGCGCCGGCCAGTTCGGCTTCCTCCCACGCGAAAAAGGCCAAAGCGGGGTCTTCCGCCAAGCCCAACGTGGTCATCGGCTACGAGAACGCGCCTGACCCGGAGATGGTGGCCATCGCGCAGCATGACTTCGCGAAGTATATGCACGCGCATGTGACCATGAAGTACTACTCGAGCGGACCCGCGGCGTT
>DAHWHT010000260.1 GCA_027335515.1 Clostridia bacterium | reverse complement strand
AGCGGGAGTCCCAAAAGGGGATCGTGATCGGTGGCGGCGGCGGTATGCTGCGCGACATCGGCGCCGCGGCCCGCCGGGAGATCGAGCGGCGGCTGGGCAGCCCCGTCTATTTGGACCTGTGGGTCAAAGTGAAAGAGGACTGGCGCGACCGCCCCGGCAGCCTGGAGACGCTGGGGTTTGGGCGCGAGCGCTGAGGCCGTCGGCCAAGGTCCGCCCCCGGATCCGCTCCCGTAAACTACGGCACACGGTGCTCGGCGGATGGTGATGTCGCGTGGAAGGCGTCTGGACTTCGGCTGTGGCGGAGCCGATCCCGGCACGGCGCCCCCCCTGGCCGGGGGTGCACTTCGTCGGTGTCGGCGGGGTGAGCATGAGCGGTCTGGCGGGGGCCCTGGCGAAGCTCGGGGTGGTGGTCAGCGGCTCGGACGTCACGGCCTCGGTGCGCACCCAGCGGCTCGCCGCGGCGGGTGTGCCCGTGCGGCTCGGCCACACGGCGGCGGCCGTCGCGGCCCTGGCGCCGGGGACCCTGGTTGTGCACAGCACGGACGTGCCGCCCGACAACCCGGAACTGGTCGAGGCCCGGGCCCGCGGGCTACGGGTGGCGCACCGTTCGGTGGTTTTGGACTGGTTCTTGCGGGAGCGCGCCACGCGGGCGGTGGCGGTAACCGGTACCCACGGCAAGACGACCACGACCGCCATGACGGCCGCCTGCCTGACCGCCGCCGGACTGGATCCCACGGTGTTCGTCGGGGCCGAGGTGGCCGGGCTGGAGGGGGGCAACTACCGGCTGGGGGGCGGGGACGCCGCCGTCGCGGAGGCGGACGAAAGCGACGCCTCCTTCCTGCGCTACAGCCCGGATGTGGCGGTGGCCACCAATGTGGAGCCGGAGCACCTGGAACACTACGGGGGCAGCTTTGATCAGGTGCTTGCGGCCTACGCCGTGTTCTTCGGCCGCATCCGGGGGGACGGGGTGGCGCTGGTCTGTGCCGACGACCCGCGTCTGACCCGGCTGGCCACCGCAGCGCCGCGCATCGCGACCTACGGTCTGGGGCCGGGAGCGGATCTGCGCGCCGTGGACCTGCGGGCGCGTCCCGCGGGCACGTCCTTCAGCGTGCGCCACCGTCAGCAGCCGCTGGGCACGTTCCACCTCAGGGTCCCCGGCCGCCACAACGTCGCCAACGCCCTGGCGGCGCTGGCCGCAGGGCTGGAACTGGGCGCGCCGCTGGATGCCTGCGCGCAGGCTCTGGCCGACTACCGCGGGGCCGGCCGGCGCTTTGAGGTCCTGACCGAGGCGGCAGGTGTCACCGTGGTCGACGACTACGCGCACCACCCCACCGAGGTGGCGGCAACGCTGCGCGCGGCGCGCGAACGGGGCGCCCGGCGGGTGCTCGCCGTCTTCCAGCCCCACCGCTACCGGCGCACGGGCCAGCTGTGGGATGATTTCGGGCCTGCGTTCCGCGACTGCGACCAGCTCTTCATGACGGAGATCTATGGACCGGCCGGGGAGGATCGCCTGGAGGGGGTGAGCGGGGCCGCCCTGGCCGAACTGGTCGCGCAACGCAGCGGCGTGGCGGTCCGCTTCCATGCCGGCCTGGACGAACTGACGGCCGCCGTCTCCGAGGCCATGCGGCCGGGCGACCTGGTGTTGGTGATGGGAGCCGGCAGCGTGACCACCGTGGCGGCCCGCCTGGCGGACATCGTTCGCGCGCAGGGGTGATGCGCCGGTGGGTGCCGGACGGCCGCCCAAGCGGGTTCGCGCAGTTGTTTCCAACGGGCGGGGGGTGGTAGACTGCGGCGCATATCCGGCAAAGGGGACTGGCTATGCGTGAGTGGGAAGGCGTCGCCGAACGCTTTGGTCCCCTGGGTTTGACGTTTGACGACGTGGTGCTGCTGCCGGCCGCGTCTGCCGTCCTGCCGCGGGATGTGGACACGCGCACCCGCTTCACAAGGGAACTGACGCTGCAGATTCCCCTGGTGAGTGCCGCGATGGACACGGTGACCGAGGCGCGGCTGGCGATCGCGCTGGCGCGCGAGGGCGGCATCGGCGTCATCCACCGCAACCTGTCTCCGGAAGTTCAGTCCGCCGAGGTGGACAAGGTCAAACGCTCCGAGTTCGGCGTCATCACCGACCCGTTTTCCCTCACCCCGACCCATACCATCGCCGACGCCCAGACCCTGATGGCCCGCTACCACATTTCCGGGGTACCCATCATCGACGGCCCCGGCCAGCGCCTGATCGGCATCGTCACCAACCGCGACCTGCGTTTCGAGTCCGACCCCTCCCGGCTGCTGTCGGAGGTCATGACGGCGCGCAACCTCGTGACCGCGCCCGTCGGCACCGATCTGGAGGCGGCCAAACAACTGCTGGCCAAACACAAGATCGAGAAGCTGCCGCTGGTGGACGATCAGGGGCGCCTGCGCGGCCTGGTGACGACCAAGGACATTGAAAAGACCCGCCGCTACCCGCAGGCGGCCAAGGACGGGCGCGGCCGCTTGCTGGTCGCCGCGGCGGCGGGTGTCTCGCCGGGCAACCTGGAGCGGGTCGAGCGCCTGGTTGCGGCCGGGGCGGACGCCATCGTGGTCGACAGCGCCCACGGGCACAGCGCACGGGTGGTCGCCTTCGCGCGCGAGGTGCGCGGGGTGTTCGGCGGCAAGGGCGTGCAGGTGGTGGCCGGCAACGTGGCGACCGCCGATGGGGCGGTCGCGCTGTGTGAGGCCGGGGTGGACGCGATCAAGGTCGGGGTGGGACCCGGATCGATCTGCACCACCCGGGTGGTCGCCGGGGTCGGCGTGCCGCAGCTCACGGCCGTCTGGGAGTGCAGCCGCGCGGCGGAGCGGTTCGGCGTGCCGGTGATCGCCGACGGCGGGGTGAAGTTCTCGGGAGACGTGCCCAAGGCCCTCGCGGCCGGGGCCTCCAGTGTGATGGTGGGCAGCCTGTTTGCGGGCACGGAGGAGAGCCCGGGTGAGTTGGAGATCTATCAGGGCCGCTCCTACAAGGTGTATCGGGGGATGGGCTCCCTCGGCGCCCTGGAGGAGGGCAGCCGCGACCGCTACTTCCAGGAGGGGCAACAAAAGCTCGTGCCCGAGGGGGTGGAGGGCCGCGTGCCCTTCCGAGGCCCGGTGTCCGATACGGTCTTCCAACTGGTCGGCGGGCTGCGTTCCGGCATGGGCTACTGCGGCACGGCCACCATCGCCGAACTGCGCCGCGACGCCGGTTTCATGCGCATCACCGCCGCGGGCCTCCGCGAGAGCCACCCGCACGACGTGCAGATCACGCGCGAGCCCCCCAACTACCGCTTTGGGGGGTGACGGGGGCGGAACCGGGGGTATGGCCGCGCGGCCAGGCCCGCCAACGCCGCCCGGCCCAGGGTCGGATCGCCCGGCCCGCCCCTGCACCGACCCATCCTGCCGACCGCGACCGCACACGGTGCGATCCCAAAGGCGTCTGGAACATCACCTGGAAGTATCCTGCGGGGCAGGGCCGGTTTCGGCGCAGCGGCCGTGGACACCGCGGAGCGGCTGCGCGAGCCGGATGCCGCAGGAGGGCCGAGCGCGGGGCCCGGCCCGGCGGACAGCCTGAAGGAAGTATGGAAGGGGAAAACGCCGGTGCGCACGCGTTCGGACGCCCTTGCGGTCTACGTTGGCACGTACCAGCCCGAAGGAGAGGAGAGCCTCTTTCGCCTGCGTTTCGACCCGTCCACCGGTGCGCTGGGTTTGCGGACCGCCGTCGGGCGCACCGCGTATCCGGCCTTCCTGGCCGTGCACCCGACGGGTCGGTACCTCTACGCGGTCAGCGAGGTGAACGAGGGCGCCGGGGGGGCCGTGTGCGGTTTTGCCATCCCTGCGCAGGACGAGGGCGAGCTTCGTCCCCTCGGCTGCCGCGCGGCCCACGGCAGATCGACCTGCCACGTGCGGGTCGACGCGACCGGTCGATGGCTGGCGGTCGCGAACTACGCCGGTCCCACCGTGGCCCTGTTTCCCGTGCGGGACGACGGCAGCCTGGGGGAGGCTTCGGTCGTCCTGCGGCATGAGGGAAGCGGTGCGCACCCGCGGCAGGCGGGGCCGCACCCGCATGCGGCCCAGATCGACCCCGGCAACCGCTTTGTGTATGTCCCGGACCTGGGAACCGATCGGATCGTGGTCTATCGGCTCGACCCGGACGCGGGCGGGCTTGCTGCGCACGATCCAGCCTGGGTCCGCACGCCGTCCGGCGCAGGGCCGCGCCACCTCGATTTCCACCCGACCCTGCCGTATGCGTACGCGGTAAACGAACTGGATTCCACCGTCGCCGTCTATGCCTGGGACCGCGAGCGCGGGGTGTTGGAGGAACGCCAGGTGGTCGCGGCCCTGCCCGAGGGTTTTGAGGGGACGAGCACCGCGGCGGACATCCACGTGCACCCGTCCGGTCGGTTTCTCTGGGCCTCCAACCGCGGGCACGACAGCCTGGTCGGCTACCGGATCGATGCGGGCTCCGGCTGCCTCACCCGGATCGGACACACGTCGACGCGCGGCCGGACGCCGCGCAACTTCGCGGTGGACCCGACCGGCGCGTTTGTTCTGGCGGCCAACCAAGACAGCGATACCATCGCCGTCTTTGCCGTGGATCCCGACCGCGGCACCCTGTCGCCGGTGGGGCCGCTCCTGCCACTGCCGAAACCGGCCTGCGTCCTGTTCGCGGCCGCTCCCGAGGCGGCGCGCTAGGGGCGGGTCAGGATGCGGGTCCCCAGGTCTTCGCCACGGTCTGCCATACGGCGGGGGTTTCCTCCCCCAGGGCCCAGATCGCGACGCCGCGGATGCCGAGACTGCTGGCCAGTTGGAGTCGCTGCTGCAGGGTCTGCTGGTCCTGGAACCACACGACGTGGGCGTGGCCGCCGGCGGTGTAGGTGAAGTAGGGGTTCTGCGAGGCCTGGTCCACGTGGACCGCGGCGTGCTGGGCCGCGGCTTCGGCGAGCGCCACGTTCAGGGGCAGTTCGCGGGCCTGGGTGCTTCCCTTGGGCCAGTCGTAACCGTAGACGCCCGCCGCGATGACGAGCCGGCTCGGCGCGATGTGGGCCGTGTGAAGAAACCAGTTCATGTTGGCCACCACCCAGGGGTACGGGGAAACCGGACCGGCGGCGCTCCCGTTGTAGTGGTTGTCATAGAGCATGATCACGAGGTAGTTGACCACCTTGGCCAGGGCGGCGTAGTTGTAGGCGCCGTTGATGCTCGTCGGTACGCCGATCTTGGGGAAGACCGCCTCCGAGAGCACCACCGAGCGCGGCAGGGCGTGGCGCAGGGCCTGCATGAAGGCCAGCAGCCCCGACGCCGCGGAGGGCTTGAGCAACTCGAAGTCGATGTTGACCTCCTGATAACCCTGCGCCTGCACCAGTCGGACGATGGCGGCGACGGCCCGACCGCGGGCCGCCGGGTTGGTGAGCATGCCGGCGTTGCTCCCGCTCGTCCCCGGGATGTTGTTGATCAGCACTCCCATGCGCAGGTGGTGGGCCTTGACCCAGCTGGTCACGGACGGGCTGGGCGAGTGGGCGTGGAGGTTGCCGTTGCCGTCCACGCTGTACCAAAAGGCGAGCACCGTGTTCAGGTAGCGGTAGTTGGCCTGCAGCGAACCGAACGAACTGCGGAATACCTTGCTATAGGCGTTTTCGTAAAAGCCGATCAGGTGCGGTCGCGACGGCGCCGGCATTTGCAGCGCGGGGCCCGTGGGGAGCAGGCCGACCACCACCAGCAGCAGGACGCCGAAACCACTGGCCACCAGGGCCGCCCCGTAGCGCCAGCCCGGCAATCCCGTGCGCCGGGCCAGCCGCTGCAGCGGCGGCCGCAGGCGTCGGGCCCGCTCGACCCACGGGGATCCGCCGCCCAAGGCGCGCAGGCGGCCGCGGAGGCCCGCAAGCCACCGCGCCAGGGCCGCGTCCTTGCCCAGGCGGGGGGCACGGATGCGCTCGCGATGGGTCACGCTGGAGCCCCGCGGTCCCGGCTGCAGGCGTCGGGCCCGCTGGACCCATCCGCCGCCGAAGGCGCGCAGGCGCCCACCGAGGCCCGCAAGCCACCGCGCCAGGGGCCGCGTCCTTGCCCAGGTGCGGGCGCGGGTGTGAAGGGCACGGATGCGCTCGCGACGGGTCACGGTGGACACCCCCCGTGCTAGACTGCCCGGAGCGGGGGGCGATGTTGTGCCCCAGGTCGTCTCGCTGGCCCAAGCGCAGGCGCGGTTGCTGGCGTCGTTGCCGCAACCGCCCATCGGTTCCGAAACGCTGCCCTTGGCCGGCGCGCTCGGCCGCGTCCTGGCGGCCGATATGCGCACCCCCGGCGACCTGCCGCCCTTTGACCGCTCCTTGGTGGATGGCTTTGCGGTCCGCAGCGCCGACGGCTGCGATTTGGCCCTGGGTCCGCCGGTGGTCATGGGCCGGGCCGCCGCGGCCCTGCCGCCCGGATGCGCCGTTGCCGTCCCGACCGGGGGCATGGTGCCGGCGGGGGCGGACGCCGTGGTGATGCAGGAGGACGTGCGTCTGGTGGACGGGCGGGTGCGATTGCCGCGCCCGGGCCGGCCGCAGGAGAACCTGGTGCGCCGTGGCAGCGACGCCCGGGGCGGCGACGTGGCCGTCCCGGCCGGTCGGCGGCTGCGGCCGGCCGAGATCGCCTCGCTGGCGACGATCGGTGCGCTGGAGGTACCCGTCGCGTGTCGCCCGCGGGTCGCGGTGCTTTCGACCGGGGACGAACTGGTGGCCGAAGGGCGGCCGGTCGCCCTGGGCCAGGTGCGCGACAGCAATGCCCCGGCGTTGTGTGCGGCCCTGGAGCGGGACGGGGCGGTGCCCGTGCCTCTGGGTGTGGTCGGCGACCGGCGGGCCGAGGTGCGCGCGGCGTTGCGCCGGGGTCTGTCGTGTGACGCGCTCTTTTGCACCGGGGGCAGTTCGGTCGGGGAGCGCGACTACGTGCCGGCCGAACTGGAGCGGCTTGTCGGCGTGGCACCGCTGTTTTCCGGCATCGCCATCCGTCCCGGGCGCCCGACGGTCGTCTTTGTCGCCGGGGGGCGGTTGGCGGTGGCACTGCCTGGGCACGCCGTCTCCGCCCTGGTCGTCTATGAACTGCTGCTGCGGCAGGCCGTGCGGCGCCTTGGCGGCGAGGCGCACCCTGCGCCGCGCGGCGCGGTGTCCGCCTTGCTGGGCGCCGACCTGGCGGCCCCCGCCGACCGGGACCTGTATGCACGGGTGCGGCTGGAGCAGGGCCGCGCCGTACCGCTGGCGGGTCCCTCGGCCACCATCGGCAATCTGGCGCGGGCCGACGCCCTGGTGCGCTGCGGCGCCGGCCAGCGCCTGGCGGCGGGCGAGGCGGTCGCGGCCCTGCTCCTGGACTGAGGCCCGGCGGCGGGGGCCGCCAGGCGCGGGCGGCGCGGTACAATCAGAGGGTTGGGAGGCGTCGTCGTGCAGGACCTCTATGGTCGGGTGGTCACCTATCTGCGGGTGTCGGTCACCGACCGCTGCAACCTGCGTTGCCGCTACTGCATGCCCCTGGACGGGGTGCGCTTCAAGGATCTGGACGACGTGCTGAGCTGGGCCGAACTGGAGCGGGTGGTGCGCGTCGCCGCCTCGCTGGGGGTGCGGCGCATCCGCATCACCGGCGGTGAGCCGACGACGCGCCCGGGTCTCGCGGACTTCGTGCGCGCCGTGGTCCACACCGACGGTATCGAGGACGTCTCGATGACGACCAACGGCATGCTCTTTGCCGACCTGGCGGCCGACCTGCGGGATGCCGGGCTGAACCGGGTCAATATCAGCCTGGACAGCCTGCAGCCGGACCGATTCCGCGCGCTGACGCATTACGGGGACTGGGATGCGGTCTGGCGGTCGGTCCAGGCGGCGTTGGCGCTCGGGCTGCACCCGGTCAAACTCAACTGTGTGGCGCTGCGGGGTGTCAACGAGGACGAGTTGGCGGACTTCGCGGCCCTGACGCTGGACCAGCCCCTGCACGTGCGGTTCATCGAACTCATGCCGCTGGGCACCAGCCACCCCTGGGCCCGCGACAAGCTGCTGCCCCTGGCCCGCATGCGGGAGCGCATCGCGGAGCGCTTCGAGTTGGAAGCGGCCAGCGTCGAGGGCGGCGGACCCGCCCGCTACTTCCGCGTCCCGGGCGCCGCGGGCAGCATCGGCTTCATCACCGCGATGACCGAAAACTTCTGCCACAACTGCAACCGCGTCCGCCTGACGGCCGACGGTGAGTTGCAGCCCTGCCTGGGATCGCTCCTGGCCCTGGACCTGCGCGGTCCCCTGCGGGCCGGGGTTTCGGACGAGGCCCTGCGGCGGCTGGTCGCCAAGGGCATTCGCTCCAAGCCCGAACGCCACCTGATGGAGGAATACCTGGAGGAGACGGCGGGCCGCCGCATGTGGACCGTCGGTGGGTAGCCCGCACTTGGATGCCTCCGGGCGGGCCCGCATGGTGGATGTGGCGGACAAGGCCGAGACGCGCCGGGTGGCGGTGGCGCGCGGTTGGCTGCGGTTGGGGCCGCAGGCGCTGGCCGCGGTCGCCTCGGGCGAGGCGGCCAAGGGCGACGCGCTCGCGGTGGCGCGCATTGCCGCCATTCAGGCGGCCAAGCGCACCGCGGACTGGATCCCGCTGTGCCATCCGCTGCCGTTGACGTCGGTGGCGGTGCGCTTGCGCCTCGCGGCCGATCGGATCGAGGTTGAAGCCGAGGTCGGCTGCACCGGGCGCACCGGGGTGGAGATGGAGGCGCTGACGGCCGTGTCCGCCGCCTGCCTGACGCTGTATGACATGACCAAGTCGTACGGCCAGGGCGGGGTCATCGGCGACATCCGCTTGGTCCACAAGTCCGGGGGCCGCAGCGGCGCCTGGCGGCGGGAGGGCGAGCCGCCTTGGGGTTAGCGGAAGGCGGTCCCTTCGCCGGTCTGCGATTTGCCATACTGACCTGCAGCACGAGCCGCTCGCCGGAGGAGGACGGCAGCGGCGCCGCCCTGGTCGCCGCCGTCCAGGCGGCCGGGGGGGAGGTGGTTCACCGGGCCCTGGAGCCCGACGACCGCGGCCGTATCGCGGCGCGGTTGCGCGCCTGGGCCGACGCCGGCGGCTGCGACGTCGTGTTGACCACGGGCGGCACTGGGCTGGGGCCGCAGGACGTCACGCCCGAGGCCACCGCCGATGTCGCCACGCGCGGCGCGCCGGGATTGGCGGAGTGGATCCGGCTGCGCGGCCTGGAACAGACGCCGCTCGCCGCCCTGTCGCGGGGCGTGGCGGCCATCCGTGGGCAGACGCTGCTGGTCAACCTGGCGGGCAGCCCGCGCGCCGCCCGCCACGGCGTGGAAAGCCTCCGCCCACTTTTGGCCCACGCGGTGGCGGTTTTGCGGGGCGGCGGCCACAACGCGCCGCCGGACTGAGGGCACGGCGGCGCGTTGGGCAGATTTGGTCCAGGTTGTGCCTCGGACCGGTTGACGCCGACGAACCGCCCCACTATGATACGGACTGGCGCTAGCACTCGTGCGAAGTGAGTGCTAACAAGGCCAGCAGGGGGGAGGGGTCCCGTCCATGAGCAGTGTGCCGCAAGCGAAGGGGGAGAGCCGCCTGAAGATCCGACCGCTGGGGGATCGCATCGTCGTCAAGGCCCTGGAGGAAGAGCAGCGTACCAAGTCCGGCATCGTTCTGCCCGATACCGCCAAGGAAAAGCCGCAGCAGGGCAAGGTGCTGGCGGTGGGCAAGGGCGCCTTCATCGAGAACAGCAAGGAGCGCCGCCCCCTGGACGTCAAGGAAGGCGACACGATCATCTTCTCCAAGTACGCGGGCACGGAGGTCAAGCTTGAGGGCGAGGAAGTCCTCATCCTCAGTGAGCGCGACATTCTCGCCATCTGCGAGTAGCGCCCTCCGGCGCGAGGCGGTGGCGGAGTCCCCGCTGGGATCACCGCGAGGATCAAGGGAGGTTGCCCATGGCCGGGAAGCAGATCGTTTTCGATGAGCGGGCCAGGCGCGCGCTGGAGCGCGGCGTCGACATCATGGCGAACACGGTGAAGGTGACGCTGGGGCCGAAGGGCCGCAACGTCGTGCTTGAGAAGAGCTTCGGCGCCCCGACCGTCACCAAGGACGGTGTCTCGGTGGCCAAGGAAATCGAACTCAAGGACAAGTACGAGAACATGGGCGCCCAGATGGTCAAGGAGGTGGCGTCCAAGACTTCGGACGTCGCCGGCGAC
>DAHWHT010000240.1 GCA_027335515.1 Clostridia bacterium | reverse complement strand
TCCGAGGGCGGACATGCTCAGCGGGAACGCGCCACCGTGGCCGATCGGTCCTGCGTCGTCGTTTCCAGACCCGCCAGGAACGCGGGAATCCCGCGTGCGTCGCCGTCCCCGGCGTGGGGCAATCCCCCGCGCAGGACCTCTACCACCGCGTCCCGCGCATCGTCCACGAACGCGGCCGTCATCCCGTTGCGTGCGGCGGCGCCCATCTCATCCCAGTCGGCGCGGTTTTCCGCCGGCAGCACCACCCGCCGCACCCCGGCGCGTCGGGCCGACAGCACCTTTTCCTTGATACCGCCAACCGGCAGCACACGGCCGCGCAGGGTGATCTCGCCGGTCATCGCCACATCGCGGCGAATTGGCTGGCCGCTGAGGGCGGAGACCATCGCCGCCGCCACCGTGATGCCGGCCGAAGGGCCATCTTTGGGGACCGCGCCCTCGGGGGCGTGCACGTGGATTTCGCAACGGCGGTAGAAGTCCGTCGGCAGTCCGAACCCCTGCGCGTGGGCCCGTACGTAGGTGAGGGCCGCCTGGGCCGACTCGCGCATCACCTCGCCGAGACGGCCGGTGAGCTGAAGGTCGCCATCCCCCGGCAGGACGCTGACCTCGATCGGCAGCACGTCGCCCCCCGCCTCGGACCAACCCAATCCGAGGGCCACCCCCACCTCGTCGCGGACCGGCGCCCCCTGGTGGAAAACACGCGGCCGTCCGAGAAACCGGACCAGGTTGCGCTCCGTGACGGAAAAGCGCGCCCCCGGGTGACGCACCACCTGGCGAACCACCTTGCGGCAGATAGAGCCCAACTCCCGCTCCAGCCCCCGGACCCCGGCCTCCCGGGTGTAACGGTCGATCACGGCGCGCAGCGCACCATCCGAGAGGCGCAGGCTGTCGGCGGCCAGGCCCGATTCGCGCAACTGCCGCGGCAACAGGTGGCGACGGGCGATGGCCAGCTTCTCATCCTGGCTGTATCCGTGGAGTTGGATCACCTCCAGCCGGTCATACAGCGCCCGCGGCAAGGACTGCAGCGTATTGGCCGTGGCGATGAACATGACCTCGGACAGGTCGATCGGCAACTCCAGGTAGTGGTCGCCGAAGGCCGCGTTCTGTTCCGGGTCAAGGACCTCCAGCAGGGCAGCCGCCGGGTCGCCGCGGTAATCGGCACTCATCTTGTCGATTTCGTCCAGCAGCAGCACGGGATTGCGCACCGCCGCCTGGCGCAGGGCGTGCACCAGCCGGCCCGGCATGGCGCCGACGTAGGTGCGGCGGTGACCGCGGACCTCCGCCTCGTCCCGCACCCCGCCCAGCGACAGGCGCACGAACGGCCGCCCCATGGCCCGGGCGATCGAACGCGCCAAGGAGGTCTTGCCGCAGCCGGGAGGACCCACCAGGCACAGCACCGCGCCGCGGGCCGGCCCGGGCGACAAACGCCGCAGGGCAAGGTGCTCAAGGACCCGCTCCTTGATCCGCTCCAACCCATGGTGGTCGTCGGCCAGCACCTGCTCGGCCGCCTCCAGGTCCAAGCGATCCTCGGCACGCACCTTCCACGGCAAGGCAAGCAGCCACTCGACGTAGGTACGCACCACGACCCCTTCGGCGGCCAGCGGCGGCATCTTCTCCAGGCGCTCCAGCTCCCGCTCCACACGGTCGCGCACCGCTTCGGGCAGGTCCAGACCGGCCAGACGGCTGCGCAGGTCGTCGGCCTCGGTGCGTCCGCCGGAACCGCTGTCTCCCAGTTCCTTTTGGATCGCCTTGAGTTGCTCGCGCAGGTAGTATTCCCGCTGGGTCCGTTCGATCTGCTTGCGCGCCCGCGAAGCGACCTCGCGCTCGACGTCCCCGACCTCGGTCTCGCGAACCAGCATGCGGTGCAGCCGCAGCAACCGTTCGCGCACATCAACCGTCTCGAGGATCTCCTGACGGTCCCCCGGCCGATGCAGGGCGCGGGCCGCCACCGCGTCGCACAGCGGCCCCGGCTCCTCCACCGACGGCAGCGACGCATCCGACGGCAGGCGCAGCCCGGCGTCGCGCAGACGGTCCACCCGCCGCAAGAGGGCGGACGCGAGTTCCGTCAACTCGGGCCGGGCGTCGGACGCCTGCACATCCGCGACCGGATCCACGGTCGCCATCAGGACCCCGTCGTCCCCGTCCGGCGCCCGAAAGGCGGTCGCCCGCGCGCGGCACAGCCCTTCGACCACGATGCGCACCGTTGGGCCGTCGTCGGCGCGCACCTCGCGCAGCACCGCCACGCTGCCCGCCACATAGAGGTCTTCGGGCCCCGGCTCGTCGCATTGGGGATCCCGCTGGGCGCAGAAGAAGACCCGGCCGTCGCCCGCCGCCGCCAGTTGAACCGCCTGCAGCGATAGCGCGCGGCCGATCTGCAACGGCACGCGGGCCCCCGGGAAAACCGCCAACCCGCGGAGGGGCAGCACCGGAAACGCATCCCCGGACTCCGGCGCCGGCGCCGCCACCTGCTGGCTCGCGCGGCCGCGCGCCGGCGCGCGGCGCGCCTCGCTCCGACCCACCGCCCGACGCTGTGGCGCCCGGACTGCCTCCTTGCGTGAAGCCGCCATCGGCACAACCCGCCCTCCGGGGCACACCGCCACCCGCTGTGCGCTGTGCGCCCGCGACTCCAACGGTATGGGAGAGACCGCTTTCCGGCCCCTCCAACATGACCACGCGGCCACGCGGCCGCGGTTTCGTCGACGCACGCCGGGTTCTGTAGAACGAGGAGAAGTCCTGCCCTGACACACTTGGAGGGACCTGGATGCCCAGCGCCCGCTTTAGGGAACGTTGGGAGGGTCGGCCCGCGACTTTGGAGGAATCCGCAAGGGTCGCCACTGCCCAGCCCACGCAGGGCCGCGGGCTTCTCGCGCCGCCGGCCGCGGCGCGCATCCGACCCCACGGCGCTGTTGCGTACCGACAGTGCGTACCGACAGGGTAGCGGGCAACACGTCGCCACGACGCGTGCGAACGATGCCGACGCCACCCTGACCCGCTCGGGGCGTGTCGGATCAGAGGCCACTTTCGGCATCGCGTTCGTGTTCCTGAACCACACGGACTTTGGCAACAAACTCCGGCGCAACCCGCACGAGCGTTTGCAATATTCCTGTGACGGAATCCATAGGAGGGCGGCGCTCAGCGGCGAGAAACCTCAGCGAACGCAACGCAACAAGTCGTTCGGCGCCACCTAAACCTGGTGCTGCAAGAATATATCCGGACCCTGGACGTCTATCCCCCATTCCCGGCAGGGTCCCAGAGGGAAGTCGTCCAAGTTCGCCGTTACCAGAACGTCGGATCGGGACGCGACCGCCGCCGCCAATACATGACGGTCCTTTTCCTCGTTTGGCATACCAGCGATCAGGCGCTCATACGCACACCTCTCCACGAGGGCGTCGGGAAACGCCTCTTCCATCAATCTCCGGGTATAGCGCGCCATTCTCGGCCTCTTGCGCCGAGGCGCCCTTGGTCCGTGTGGCCACGTTCCTCTCCATTTCGTCCAGCACGTCCGAACTCCATCGGATCTGGCATATACCGGCTTCAGCCACCGTCAGGAGAACGTCGCGAAGACAAGCCGGATACAAAACACACGCATCAAGGAAGGCCACGAAAGACATGGACCGTTAATCGCCTTTACCTGGAGGAGTTTCGGCGTCGTACAGACCCATGGATTCCGACACCCTGATCAACTCCCTCAGATCAGTGCCGCGCCGCTCATCTCTGACCTCTTTGTACTTTAATATATCCGCGATGCGAATGCGCCGGTGGGTTCCCACCTTTCGGTAAGAGATTCTTCCCTCTTCCAACAGCCTGATCAGGTACGGGCGCGATACCTGGAGGAGCTCCGCGGCCTGTTGGGTCGTTACCTCGGCTTCATAGTGAAAGATCACAACAGACATTCCTGCCGCCAACTCCCGCGCAGCGGCGGCAAGAACTTGGAAAAGGGGTTCCGGCAATTCCATCCTTTGTTGGCTGGCTGGGCCAACCAAATAGGCTGGCGCCTTTTCATGCGCCTCGACAAACTGGAGCAATCTCCGCAACTTGGAAACGTCTTCGGGCGTTGCGGATACCGGCGTCGTCCCCAAGAGTCCCCCGCCCTTCCTGCAGCCCCTCCGGCCCCCTGGCCACGCCAGCACGGTCCTGATCGTCCGAGCCCGCAGCCCAGCGGCGGCCCGACTCCCCCCAGGGAGATCCTATCGCAACCCCGCACTAAGCGCAATAAACGCAACCAGCCGCCACCCATCGCCCCACCCGCGCGTCGCATCCGCCGCATCTGCGGCGCGTCGATCCCCACAAGGATCCGGCGCCCGGCCGACGACCCTGTAAAGCCCACGCGCCAAATCGCTATGGCTGGCCGGTCAGTGTGTTCGCATGCGCGCGATCCTTCGCCTCAGATACTCATGAAACTTTGGTGCAGTATACTCATATTGACCTTTCTGAACGCGGAACACCACGCCCTGTTCGGCAAGGCGCCCCATGAGAACGTTGATGTTGCCTTCCCGCTTGCCAACGCGCGTATGAATATCGGCAGTTCGCAATGGCGGATATGGGCATTTGGCCGTAGCAATAAGGAGGTCCTGCTCTGCCGGCGTCAGGGCTTCGACACGACCGTCATAGAAGTCGATGTCCAGCCGACGGTAAATCTCGTCCTCTATGGAATCAAGCAGAGGTTCTGACATTTGACAAATGTTCGCGTCTCGTGCGGCGTCCCACATCGCCGCACCCCACAACTGGATGAAATATGGGTAGCCTTCCGCCTCCCGTACGACTCGCGAGACGAGGGCCCGATCCGCCCGTACGCCCGTTCCTTCCAAGGGGCGAATGAGCGCCTCTGCGGCTCGCTCCTCCGCCAGGCGGCCAATCTCCTCACCGCGAAACATTCGCTCCGTGTACGTACGTGCCTTTAACAGGTTAGAGCGGAGCGTCGGCAGACCACATGCCGTCAGGCCGATCGGCAACTCCTTTTCTTGCAGTGCGTTTACGGCGGCGATCAACAGCGAGAGAGGGTGTGAACCGTTCCGGTCCTTGTCGTCTCGCAATACCCCAACATAAGCATATACCCTCGGTATCCATTATGGACCACTGTCGAGACTGTGTTATATAGTTCTTTTGCAACATCACGTTCGCGCGCACCACCGGCGGCCAGCGAGAACTCTATGTCCTTCCATGCCACGCGCACGCGCCCTAAAGTCGCAGCGGCAGCGCCTTCCATGGTCTGTCGCACCCGCGCCGCAGTGGACACTCTGCGTATCATGGCCCGGCTCAGATCGGTCACCAGGTCGGTCAGGCCGGCATCGGTGTTATGTCGCGGTTCCACTTGGACACGGCTGCACATCCATCCCGAATCCTCGGCCTTCTCCTCGAGACACTTGAGCAGAACCGTTTTCCCGACGCCGCGCAGCCCTGTGATGCGCACATTTGCAGGGAGCTCAGGCGAAGCGGCGAGCACGGACAGGAAACGCCGTTGTTCACCGTCTCGTCCCGCAAGAAACCGAGGGCTCACCGCCGCACCGGGCCGGTAGGGATTGCGGGCTCCCGGCATTTCACTCATAACGGATACCATGTTAGGATGGAACATCCTAAACGTCAACCAGTTAGAATGGATATCAGGCCGGTCGTGCCGCGCTCCGCCGACGGGCATGCGGCAAGGCGGCTCAGGGGCCGCCCGCGCCGGGCGGGCCGTGCCCCCCACAGCCGTCACGCCACGGCGCGGGGGGTCGGCCCAGGGCCTCAGCAGGACGCCCCCGCGCCGCGGGGTGCGGCCGTCACCGCCTGGGGACCAGGCAGGGGCCGCGCCTCTGGTTCCGGCTCCGTCGCCACTTCCCGCGGTGCCGCGGCAACTGCGGCGGTCGGCGCGGTCGCGACCAGCGGTTCCGGCACCGCCATCGCCTCTCCGGCTTCACCGGCCAATACCTGTCCCAGAACCTGATCGAAGCAGGTGACGGGGATGACCGTGATGTCCTCCAACGCACCAAACCCCTGCTGCCAGTTCTCCTCAGGGATCAACACCCGCCGCGCCCCGGCCTGGCGGGCCGCCTCGATCTTCGCGGACGTGCCGCCCACCGGCCGCACCTGACCGTGCAGAGAGATCTCCCCCGTCATCGCGACGGTGTTATCCACCGCGCACCCGGTCAGCGCCGAATAGACCGCAACCGCCATCGCGACCCCGGCCGACGGACCGTCCACCGGGATTCCCCCGGGAAAGTTCACGTGGATGTCCCAGTCCAGAGGGTCGCACCCGGGCGCCAGCCGGCGGCGCAACACCGTCAGGACGTTGTCCAAAGAGGCGCGCGCCATGCCCTGGCGGCGCAGGGTGCGCCCCCGGGTGGCCATCTCCTCTTCGTCCACCAGCCCGGTGACGCGCACACTTCCCCCTCCGGGGCGCGCCGCGTGGCCGGCAAAGGCCTCCACTTCCAGCAGAAAACCGATCTGCGGTCCCGCCACCCCCAGGGCGTTGACCACACCGACGGCGGGGCGCGGCGGGATCCGGGGCAAGAGGCGCGGCGCATACTGCCCGCTGGTGACCACCCATTCCGCATCGCAGACGCGAATCAGGCTCCGCCCCTCGGACTGCGCCACGCCGGCCGACAGCTGGACGATGTTGACCGCCTCCCGGCCGCTGTGGGCATAGCGCCGCACCACCGCCAACACGCCCGCGTCGGCGGCCTTGCCCACCCGGCGCACGGCCCCCCCCGCGATCTGCACCACTTCATCCGGCTGCAGGGGCTGGAAGAAGACCTCCAAACAGCGGGAACGGATGGCGGGCGGGATCTCCTCCGGGGAGCGGGTGGTCGCCCCCACCATGCGAAAATCCGCCGGCAGGCCGTTCTCGAAGATGTCTTTGATGTGCCGCGGCAGGTTGGGGTCTTCCGAGTTGTAGTAGGCGGATTCGAGAAACACCTTGCGGTCCTCGAGCACCTTCAGCAGCTTGTTCATCTGCACCGGGTGCAGTTCGCCGATCTCATCGATAAAGAGCACGCCGCCGTGCGCCTTGGTCACGGCCCCCGGCTTGGGTTGCGGCACGCCGGCGATCCCCAGCGGCCCCGCGCCCTGGTAGATCGGGTCGTGCACGGAGCCAATCAGCGGATCGGCGATGCCCCGCTCGTCAAACCGCGCGGTGGTGGCATCCAACTCCAAAAACACCGCATCGCGCCGGAACGGGGATTGGCCACCGCGCTTGGCCTCTTCCAGGACCAACCGTGCCGCCGCCGTCTTGCCGACCCCCGGCGGTCCATACAACAGAACGTGCTGCGGATTGGGGCCGCACAAGGCCGCGCGCAGGGCGCGCACGCCGTCCCGCTGCCCCACGATGTCGTCGAAGCTGCGCGGGCGGGTCCGTTCCGCCAGCGGCTCGGTGAGCGCGATGGCCCGCATCCGCGCCAGGCGCTCGATCTCCTTGCGCGATTCGCGCTGCACCGCCACGCGGCTTCCCTGCTGGGTCTTGAGCAAATTCCAGAAATACAGGCCGATCACCACGGCAAACACGAACTGCACCGCGGTGAGGATCACACCGAGAGACACGTGCGCCGCCCCCCTCCGGGTCGGCGGCAACCCGCCGCCGAGCGCTAGTATTCCTCTGGAGGGGTCGGGCCAACGGCCATGTCCTGGGCCGCGCGGTGGGACCCGGCGCGCACGGCAGTCCGTGGCGGCGGGCGGGGGGCGCGCTGCGCTGCGGTGCGATTGGGCTGGGCGCGGTGCCGCGCCCAACGCGATGGGGGGCGGTCACAAAGAGGGTGGGCGTCCGCACGCCGGACGCCCACCCCCGTAGCCGCCGGATCGATGCCCGCGCGTCTAGGCGGGCTCCTCACGCTTGCGTTTGCGCGGCACCAGCAGGGGCACCTTGTGTTCGGCGACGACGTCGCGGGTCACGACGCACTTGCCGATATCACCACGCGACGGCATGTCGAACATCACTTCGAGCATGATCTCTTCGATGATCGCCCGCAGCCCGCGCGCGCCGGTCTTGCGCTGCATGGCGCGCTGGGCGATCAGCGCGAGGGCTTCGTCCTGAAACTCCAACTGGACGTTGTCCATATGGAAGAACTTCTGATACTGCCGCACCAGGGCGTTCTTGGGTTCGGTGAGAATGCGCACCAGTGCCGGTTCGTCCAGGGGATCCAGGGTGGCCATCACCGGGAGCCGGCCGATGAACTCGGGGATCAGCCCGAACTTCAACAGGTCCTCGGGCATCACCTGGCTGAAGATGGCGCCAAGCTGCGCGTCGTCGCTGCGACTGACGAGTTCGGCGCCGAAACCGATCGACTTCTTGCCCACGCGCGCCTGGATGATGCGCTCCAGGCCGTCGAAGGCGCCGCCGCAGATGAACAGCACGTTGGTGGTGTTGATCTGGATGAACTCCTGGTGGGGGTGCTTGCGCCCGCCCTGCGGCGGCACCGAGGCAACGGTTCCCTCCAGGATCTTCAAGAGGGCCTGCTGCACACCCTCACCCGACACGTCGCGGGTAATCGACGGGTTCTCCGACTTACGCGCAATCTTGTCGACCTCGTCAATGTAGACGATGCCCTTTTCGGCCTTCTCGACATCGTAATCCGCCGCCTGGATCAGCTTGAGCAGGATGTTTTCGACGTCCTCCCCGACGTAGCCGGCCTCGGTGAGCGAGGTGGCGTCGGCGATGGCGAACGGGACGTTGAGGATGCGCGCCAGGGTCTGCGCCAGCAGCGTCTTGCCGCTGCCGGTCGGACCCAGAAGCAGGATGTTGCTCTTTTGCAGTTCGACCTCATCCACCTTGCCGCCCAGGTGGACACGCTTGTAGTGGTTGTAGACCGCAACGGCCAGGGACTTTTTGGCCTTCTCCTGGCCGATCACGTATTGGTCGAGCACATCCTTGATTTCGCGCGGCTTGGGGATGTCCTTGAGGTTGACATCGACCTCTTCGGTCATGTCCTCTTCGATGATGTCGTTGCACAGATCCACGCATTCGTCGCAGATATACACCCCGGGACCGGCGATGAGCTTGCGCACCTGCTCCTGGTGCTTGCCGCAGAAGGAGCACTTCAAGGGTCCCTTGCCATCATCGGTGAACTTAAACACCGCATTTCGACCTCCCCCGGGGGGACCCTAGCGGCCGCCGGCCTCAGCCTTCCCGGGACGGGCAGGCATGATCTCGTCAATGATACCGTATGCCTTGGCTTCCTCGGCGGACATAAAGTAGTCCTGCCGCAGATCGGCCTTGACCTTCTCCAGCGACTGGCCGGTGTGGTGGACATACAACTCCGCGACGCGATCATAGGCCTTGAGGAGTTCGTCCGTCCAGATCTTGACGTCGGTGGCCCGACCCTGGCCGCCGCCACCCCACGGTTGGTGGATCATGATGCGCGAATGCGGCAGGGCATAGCGCTTGCCCGCCGCTCCCGCCGCCAGCAGCACCGAGCCCATGCTCGCCGCCATGCCGACGCAGGTGGTCGCGACCGGCGGCTTGATGTACTGCATCACATCGTAAATGCCGAGTCCGGCGTCGACGCTGCCCCCGGGGCTGTTGACGTAGATCTGCACGTCGCGATCGGGATCCTCGGCTTCCAGGAACAGCAACTGGGCGATCACCAGGTTGGCGACCTGGTCGTCGATCGGCGAGCCGAGGAAGATGATCCGCTCCTTGAGCAGGCGCGAATAGATGTCATACGCCCGCTCGCCGCGCGCGGACTGCTCGACCACCATCGGCACGTAGGCGCGGATGTTCCGTCGGACCTCCTGCAACCGCGAGTAGCCCCACCGCACGCTCATCGCGCCCCATCCTCCCCCGCGTCCGCCGGATCCGCCACCGCCGCCGCACCTGCGTCCGCGTCCCCCGTCGCCGCGGGCGCACCCGCGTTGGGCGCCAAACTATCCCTCAGGTGGCGATAGCCCCTGCTTTGAGCCAACTGATTCTGCACACTCCGCCGCGCCTCCGGCCGGCTCAGCCACTCGCGCGTCCGGGCGGCATCGCGCGCGGACTGGGCGGCCACCCGATCGATCTCCGCATCCACTTCCTCCGGCTTCGGCTCGCACGCCGCTTCCCGGGCGATCGCCTGCAACACCAGCTGCCGCTTGGCCATCTCGGCCGCCGACGCGCGCACCTGGGCGCGCAATCCGCCGTTGCCGTCGGCTTCCCGCTCCGCCACCACCGCCTGCCACTGGGCCGGCGCCATGCCCGTGTCCCGGCGTAGGTTCTCCAGCACCACTTCCACCTGCTCGTCCACCAGAACCGCGGGAACGTCGACCTCGGTGCTCTGGGCGATGGCCATCAGCCACTGATCCGCCCCGGCCTCGCCGGCGCGCATCGCCGCCGCGCCTTCCAGTCTATTGCGCAACTCGGCCCGCAACTCCTCCAGGGTCCCGTGATCGCTGACGTCGCGCGCGAAGGCGTCGTCCAACTCCGCCAGCTCCGGCCGCTTCAGATCCACCAGCGTGGCCGTGACGCGTGCGGTCTTACCGGCCAACTGCGGCGAGGGATCATTGGCCGGCACGACGAACTCCACCTTCGCGCTCGCGCCGGGCGTCAGGCCTACAATCGCCGCGTCGATCTCGGACCGCAGTCCGCCCGTACCGAGAACGGCCTGCTGCTGCGGCTCGTGGATCGGAAGCCCGCCCTCCAGTGTGCCCTGAACATGGAGCACCACCAAGTCGCCCCCCTGGGCCGGCTCGACACAGGGAACCCAGGGTGCGTGGCGCCGACGGAGCTGTTCCAGGGACTGGTCCACGTCGGCCTCGGACACCTCCGCGACATGGAGTTCCGGCTTGAGGGGCTCCCACTCGGGCAGGCGCACCTCAGGCTGGACGGCCACCGTGGCGACAAACTCCAGCGGCTCGCCATCGCCAAAGCGGCGCACGTCGATCTGCGCCTGGCCGATGGTCGCCACGGCCTCCTGCTCGACCGCCGCCCGGTAGTAGCGTTGCACCAGAGGATCCAGCGCCTCCTGCAGCACGCGCTCGCGGCCGATCATCCGCTCCACCAAGGATGCGGGAGCCCGTCCCGGACGGAACCCTGGGACGCGCACCTTCCGGGCCAAACGATTCAAGGCCGCGTCAATATCCGGCTGCATCTCGTCCGGGGTCACTTCAATCTGCAGGCTGACCCTGCTCCCCGTCTCTTGCTCCATCGTTGCCTTCAAACCCTCGTCGCCCCCAAGCGAAGCAGCGGGGGGGCGGCAACTGCCGCCCCCACCCAGCGCGGTCGCACCGCGGCCGCCGCCCGATTCTCACCATTCTAGCCATGGAGGAATGCACCGGGCAAGATGCCGATGGCGACGCTTGCCACGGCGGCCACTCCGGCGACCACCGCCACACCCACCGGCAGCGGTGCCGACGGCTCACCGTCGTCGGGCCGCAGGGCGGCCACCACCAACTTGAAGTACGGCACCAATGCCACCAGCGTCGCCAACACCACCAACACCGCCGCCAGGGGGCGCCCACCCCCCGCCAGCAACTGCAGCAGCAGCAGCTTGGCCAGGAACCCTCCCGTGGGCGGTACGCCGGCCAGGGACAGCAGACACAGCACGAAGGCGGCCGCGAGCCACGGATGGCGCCGCCCCAGCCCCGCCAGCGCGGCCATGCCGTCTCCCTGCCGGCCGTCGCTGACCGCCGCGACGACCGCGAACACACCCAGCGAGGCCACGGCGTACGCGATCAGATACAGCAGGGCCACCGGCTGCCACGTCGGCGGAGCGTGCAGACCCGCCACCAGGGCGCAGGTGCAGGAGGCCGCCTTGCCGCTGACCCAGAGCGCCGGCACCAGCAGAACCAGCACCAGCGTGCCGGCGTTGGCGATACCCGAAAAGGCGAGGAGGCGCTTCAGGCCCGGCTGGCGCACCGCCAGCAGATAGCCGACAAACATGGAAGCCACGGCGCTCACCAGAACCGCGCCGGCGAAAGGACCCGAAAGGCCCAGGGCGCCCGCGGCAACCCGGGCCAGCGCGACGAAGGCGGCCGCCTTGGTCCCCACCGCCATGAAGGCGGTGACGGGGGTCGGCGCCCCCTCATACACGTCCGCCGTCCACAACTGCATCGGCGCCAGGG
>DAHWHT010000232.1 GCA_027335515.1 Clostridia bacterium | reverse complement strand
ACATTATTTGCATACATGGAGTCAATGTCGTTTACCACCCATAGATTCCCGCTGGAATCGATGGCCATACCTAAGGGGTCGCTGCCAAGCCTCCAATATGTGCCGATGATTGACCCTGACGATGAGAATTTCGTCACACTTTGGTTGCCATTGTTTAACACCCATGCATTCCCGCTGGAATCGAAGGTGATAGCATCGGGGTAGTCGAGGCCGCTGTATGGGGCAGTGATGTCAATGCCGTCGCTCGAATCGGTCACCGTCAGGGCGTTGCCTCTGGTCATGGCGGACGCCGGAATCGTGATCGCCATCACCTCGCTGCCTGTGCCTGCCGGTGTTCCACCGATGGCTACGGTCATCCGTGTGGAGCCGGCTGTTACAGACGCGGCGGCCGTTGCCGTCAGACCCGGCGGCAGGTTGGTGAACCAGCCTGACAGGTTCTCCCCCTGGGATATGGCCTTAAATCCGTCATTGAACACGTAGATAGGCAGCACATCCGTGGTTGGCGTCGGCGAGTTCTCCGTGCCGGTCATGGTCACATCTCCAGCCCTGGCTATCGGGGTGGGGGTAAATTTAGTTACATTGTTGCTTGCGTTGTTGACCACCCATACATTTCCGCTGGAATCGATGGCGATAGCGTCGGGAACGCTACCAACGCTGTATGTGCCGATGGTTGACCCTGACGGTGAGAGTTCGGTCACATTGTTGCTTTCGCTGTTTGCCACCCATGCATCCCCGTAGGAATCGATAGCGATAGCAGCGGGGTTGCTGCCAACGGTGTACGTGCCGATGGTTGACCCTGACGGTGAGAGTTCGGTCACATTGTTGCTGCTGCCGTAGTTTGCCACCCATGCATTCCCGCTGGAATCGATGGCGACAGCAACGGGGTCACTGCCAACCATGTATTCGTAGGGATTCCCCGATGAGAATTTGGTCACCATGTTGAGATCTTGGCTTACCACCCAGACATTCCCGCTGGCATCGGTGGCGATAGCATCAGGTTCGGTGCCAAGGCTGTATGTGTTGATGGTTGACCCTGACGATGAGAGTTCGGTCACAGTGCCGCTTCCGTTGTTTGCCACCCATGCATTCCCGCTGGAATCGATAGCGATAGCATCAGGGTTGCTGCCAACGCTGTATGTGCCACTGGTTGTGCCAGCCAGTGCCGAACCTGGCAGGCCGAGCGCAACGATCGCCAGCAGCAACGCCAGCAACGAGTAGAAGCACAGCCGGCTCCGTCTCTGCATTCTCCGTTCCTCCTCAAGAATCAATTTCTTCCACAGGCTATAGGTCTCGCCGTGTTTGGCGTGCCCGGCCTACGAGGCGCCGGACCTGTTTCAACCCCAAGCGCATTCGCAAGGTGTGGCGCACAGTTCAGCGCCAACCGCGTTTCGCGTGCCGAGGCTGCACCAAACCCGATCTGCCTCCGGGAAGGCGCATTTCGCTCATGTCGGCGGGCGCACCGCAAATGTGTGGGATATTTCGGGTCCCATAATGTCCTACGCGTTACCCACATCTGCGAACCTCGCCATCGCGCTAATTCAGCAAGGCCCCAGGGCTTGTGGGTGGGCGGCTGGGATGGTGGACTGACCACGGAGACGACCACCAGTTCGCGAGGTGCCCCGTGCGCCAGCGCCGCCGACCTCAGCCACGCCGCCTGAGCTTGCCGGAGTTCACGGACCGCTACGCCACCGAGGACGCGTGTCGCGCCGCGCTCTTCGCCGCCCGCTGGCCCGAGGGCTTTCGCTGCCCCAAGTGCGGGGGCACGCGGGCCTACCTGCTGCGCGACCTTCCGCGCTACCAGTGCGTGGGCGGCCGCCACCAAGCCTCGGTGACCGCGGGCACGATCCTGCACCACAGCCGGGTGCCGCTCACCAAGTGGTTGCTGGCCATGTACCTCGACGCCGAGTCCAAGCGGGGGATCAGCGCCACCGAGCTGCAGCATAAGATCGGGGTCTGCTTCTCCACGGCCTGGTTCCTGCTCATCCGCCTGCGGTCGGCCATGGGGCAACGGGAGGCCCGGCACCTGCTCCGCGGCGTGGTCCAGATGGATGACGCCTACTGCGGCGGGGAGGGTCACGGCAAGGTCGGCCGTGGCACCATCCGCCCCAAGGCGCTCGTCGCCGTCAGCGTCAACGAGCGTGAGGTGCCCCAGCACCTGAAGATCGTGCTGGTGCGCGACTTCACCCAGGAGACGGTCAACAAGGCCGTCGCCCGGTTCGTCGAGCCGGGGGCCAAGATCGTCTCGGACGGCCTGAACGCCTTCGGCGCCCTGGAGCGGGCTGGCTTCCCGCACGAGGCGGTGCCCACCAACCACCTGCCGGATGGCGTCGAGCCGTTGCCGGTCGTGCACACGCAGATCGCCAACAGCAAGGCCTGGATCGGCGGCACCTTCCACGGCCTGGGCCCGAAGCACCTGCAGTCCTACTTCGACGCGTTCGCCTTCCGCTTCAACCGGCGCCGTCTGCAGAGCGTCTTCGAGCGGCTGGTGGTGGCCTGCGCCGCCAGCACGCCCGTGCGGTACCCGGGGACGCGCAGGCGCCGCCCAACTCTCGCCGCAGCATAGCCCGCTCTGCCCGACAGCGGCGGCCGGAGCCGGCGTCCCTCCCAGGCGACCGGCAGGCACCACCATGTCTTGCCGACACGGTAGCCCCCGGCCCGACCCGGGGCTCCCGATGCAGCTCCGCGGCCTCGTCACCCGGCACGCCCCCTACATCTTGGGGTCGGCTGAATTGGCGCGATGACCAGGTCGAGCAAAATGCGACCGGAGGGGCCGGTCCACGGGCACCTGGATCGTTGTCCCGCCGTGCGCGGCCGCCGACGCCGGGGCCGGCACTCCGAGAAACCCAGTCACCGCGAAGACCGATGCGCCCTCCAAGCCCCTGTCCGCACCCGGCGTCCGACGCTCCGCCTCACGGCCCGGGTATCCCCCTCCTGGCCAACTCCCTGCGCAAGCGACCCTTTGATGGATGATCGGTCGCACACAAACTTTGGCCTTTTCCATTCCTTTTCCGTGGTGGCCTTTTCCATGGCCGTCTTCCGACTGCCGCAGCCCAAATGGCCCGTTTCTCGGAGCCACCCAACCCCCAGCAATGTGCCCGGCCGAGCGTCGGGGGGCTGCGGAAAGGACATCCGGCGCGCTGTTGCCGGGGTGCGGGACGCTTCGTTCAGACCCGTTTTAGTTCCCGCGCAGGCACTTGTTGGTGATCGAGGACGGTGGTGATCCTAAATGTCGCATGTCTGTCGTGACCGGATGCTTCGCGCGCCGCGCTTCCTCCATGCGCGTTCGGTGGATAATCAGCCGACATACCGCATGGTGTGGCATCAGGACTACGCTCAGAATGACCTCGGCATCGCGGCACGTTTCGCCCCGTTTCGGTCGTATACGGAGGAGGCTTCTGATGCAGCCGGTCTCCATGAAAGGCGTTCTGTTCCTGGAGCGACGCGAGTTCGTGAGCGCGACGGGTTTGCAAGTGCGTGGCGCTATTATCGGGACACGCGAAATCCAGGGTGATGAGGCGGTGGGCCTCCAGGGTTCTCCCGCTAGCGAAAGAGCGGCACGCACACGAGCGCCACAACGCTCATCAATTTGATAAGGATGTTCAGGGCGGGCCCGGCGGTGTCCTTGAGCGGATCGCCGACCGTATCCCCGACGACCGCAGCCGCGTGCGTGGCCGTGCCCTTGCCACCCAGCGCCCCGGATTCGATGTACTTTTTCGCGTTGTCCATCGCCCCACCGGCGTTGGCCATCTGCAGCGCCAGCGCCACGCCGCAGGTCAGGGTGCCGGCGAGCAGGCCCGCCACCGCCTCCCGCCCAAAGACGATCCCCACCGCGAGGGGCAGGGCGACCGCGGCCAACCCGGGGACGCGCATATCCCGCAGCGCGGCGCGGGTGCTGATATCGACGCAGCGGGCGCAGTCGGGCCGCACGTCGCCGCGCAGGATTCCGGGGCTCGCCCGCAACTGCCGGCGCACCTCGGCGACCATGTCCAGGGCGGCCCGGCCGACCGCGCGCAGGGCGAGGGATGAAAACAGGAAGGGAAGCGCCCCGCCGACCAGCAGGCCCGCCACGACCGCCGGCCGCATCAGATCGATCGACTGCAGGTGGGCCTCCTCGGCATAGGCCGCAAACAGCGCCAGGGCCGTCAGGGCGGCCGACCCGATGGCGATGCCCTTGCCCAGCGCGGCCGTGGTGTTGCCCACCGCGTCCAGGTGGTCGGTGCGGGCGCGCACCTGCGGCGGCAGGCCAACCATTTCGGCGATCCCGCCGGCGTTGTCCGCGATCGGTCCATAGGCGTCGACCGCAAGGATCATGGCCGTGGGGCCCAGCATGCCCACCGCCGCCAGCGCAATCCCATACAGCCCGGCAAAGTGGTAGGCCCCGAGCACGGCCGCCGCCATCGCCGCCACCGCGGGCGCCACGGAGCCCATGCCCAGCCCGAGTCCCGCGATCACCGCGGGTGCCGGCCCACTCCCCGCCGCCGCCGCCAACGCGGTCACAGCGGGCCGACCGGCCCCGGTGGCGCGCTCCGTAAAGAACCCGATGGCCAGCGCCAACCCCAGGCCGCAGACGACCGCGCCAAACAGCCCCGGCTGCCCATACAGCCCCGACGTCGCCCACCAGGCGCCGCCGGCGAAGACGGCCGCCGCCACCGCCGCGCCTTGGCTCAGCGCCGTCCGCGGCTGGCGTTCGGCCCGCCAGCGCACCACCAGCGCACCGCCGATGGATCCCAGACAGCCCAATCCGGCGAGCAAGAGGGGGAGGACGATGCCGCCGGTGGCGCGGCCCGTGGCGACCGCGATGGCGATCGCTGCCACCAGGGCACCGGCGTAGGATTCAAACAGGTCGGCGCCCATACCGGCGACATCGCCGACGTTGTCGCCGACGTTGTCCGCAATCACGGCGGGGTTGCGGGGATCGTCCTCCGGGATACCCGCTTCGACCTTGCCCACCAGGTCGGCGCCGATGTCCGCCCCCTTGGTGAAGATGCCACCCGCCACCCGCGCAAACAGCGCCACCGAGGACGCCCCAAGCGCAAAACCGCTGATCGTATCCACCGCGGCGGCGTCGCCCGGGTTGCCATACCACAGCGCCAGAAGCGCCAGTGCGCCCAGGGCGAGACCCGCCACCGTGAAGCCCATCACGCTGCCGCCGCCAAAGGCGATGCGCAGGGCGCGCCCCATGCCGTGCCGGGCCGCCTCGGCGGTGCGCACGTTCGCCAGGGTCGCAACGCGCATGCCCGCATACCCGGACGCCAGGGAAGCGGCGGCGCCGAGAACGAAGGTCAGCGCCGTACCCGCTGTCAGTTGGGGATGGCCGAGGCCGGAGGCCAGCAGCAGCGCGGCGGCCACCACCAGGACAAAGACGGCCACCGCCCCGTAGGCGCGGCGCAAAAACGCGCTGGCGCCCTCCGCGATGGCGCCGGCCACCACGGCCATCCGCGCGTCCCCCGCCGGCGCCCGCCGCAGCCGCAGCGCCGCCGCACCGGCCCAGGCCAGCGCGGCCAGGGCCCCCGCCGCGGCAACGCCAAAAGCGACCGCATCCACCGCGAAACCGGCGCGCAACACCCATCGCCCCCCGCCCGGTGGTGCCATCCCCCGCCGCGGCTCCTTACGCGCCCACCCGGGCGGCTATGCGGCGGCAGGCGCAAGCCGCTCGACACCCGAATCCTGGCGACACCGTGACAGGCGCGGCAGCGCCGCCGGAAGGGGGGGCACGCGCAAGGGTGTGGACCGCATGGCTCCTGCTGACGGCTCTGGGATTGGACAATGCGGCCGTCGCCAGCAGCGTTCCGGGCCCGCCGCGGACCGCGGGGGCGACGGCGGCCGTCATGCTGGCCGCCGCCTGCGCCATGGCGCTTGCGGGTGCCGTAGCGGGCCGGTTGGTGCGCAGTTGGATCGGAGACTGGGCGCAGGTGATGGGCGTGATGCTGCTGTTGGCTCTGATGGTCGATGCCCTGCGCACCCGCCACAGCAGCCGCCTGGAGGCCCCGCCGGCCGAAGGGTCCAGACTCCGGCGCGGACTGCGGGTGTTCCTGGCGAGCCTGGACGACATGGGCGTCGGGTTCGCGGCGGGGGCCCTTGCCGGACTGAGTCTGGGCTGGTGGGGCGCGGCCTGCCTGCCGCAGGCGGCCTGCGCCGGAGTGGTCGGGATCGGCCTGCGCCAGCGGCTGCGGGAAGGCCGCCGGCTCGCGGCCTGGAGCGCACTGGCGCTGGGCGCCGGGGCCCTTTGGGCCTTGGCGGCCATCCCGGTGCCGCCGCCCGGCCATTGACTCAGGGCTCGGCGAAGAGTTCGGCCACGGCCTGGGTGATGCCCGGAAACAGGGCGCAGCCGAGTTGCTGGCCGGCCTTCAGCGCGATCGGCTCCCCATAGGCGCCGTCTTTGAGTTCCAAGACCCGGAGGGTTTCCTCCTCGGGGTCGACGAGCCAATAGAAGGGTACGCCGTGGCGCTCATACATGTGTTGCTTGGTGATCACGTCACGCTTGCGGCTGCCTGCGGAGATGATCTCGACCACCAGGTCAGGGGCTCCCTGGACGTTGTCTGCGGTAACGATGCCCAGACGCCCCTGGGCGACAAAGAGCAGGTCAGGCTCCACCACGTTGTGTTGCGAAAGCACCACATCCAGCGGCGCCGGGAACCATTCACCTGCGCCAGCCTCTTCTGCCCGCATCAGGAGCCGCTGCAAGCGCTTGACCAGCCTCTGGTGCTGGACGCTCGGCGCCGGGCTCACGCTCAGGACCCCTTCCAGCACCTCATACCGTTTGCCGTCGTCCGGCGTATGCAGGAGGTCCTCGTAGGTGAAAGGGCCGCGCCCGGTCGCGTGTCGGCTCACTGCCACGGCACACCGCCTCCTGCGCCCATCCTACCCCGGCGGCCGCCGCGTGCGCGCGCCAAGCATCCACCCGTATCGCTGGATGGCGGTCGGAAGCCCAGCCGTTCGGCAGCCCGCGCTCCCGCGGGCTCAGGCGAGCGCGCTCAGGTGCTGCAGGTAGGCGATAATGACGGCCACCAGCATGAAGGCGATGGCCAGGACCACCGTCAACCGCGACAGAAACGCATCGACGCCCCGCCGCTTGCCAAACAGCTGCTCGGCGGCGCCCCCGCCGATCCCCCCGCCCAACCCGGCCCCCCGCGCCGACTGCATCAGCACGGACACCACCAGCGCCACGCTCAGCAAACCAAGCAGAATCGACAGTGCCAGCGTCACCAGAGGTTCCTCCCCATCCGCGGCAAACCCCGCCGCGCGCGGCCGCCGGCCCAAGTGGCGGCGCTCAGGCCAACCCGAGCGCCGCACGCCCCGGATAGTGGCCCGCGTCCCCCAGGGATTCGGCGATCCGCAGCAACTCGTTATACTTCGCCACCCGCTCGCCGCGCGCCGGCGCCCCAGTCTTGATCTGACCACAACCGGTGGCAACCGCCAAGTGGGCGATGGTGACGTCGTCGGTCTCCCCCGAGCGGTGGGAGAGGATGGCGCGGTAGCCGGCGCGCCGGGCCATCTCCACCGCGGCCCATGTCTCGCTGAGGGTGCCGATCTGGTTGGGCTTGATCAGGATGGCATTGGCCACCTGGCGCGCGATGCCCTCGCGCAGGATCTCGGTGTTGGTCACAAACAGATCGTCGCCCACCAACTGGCAGCGCGCGCCCAGGGTCTGGGTCAGTCCGGCCCAGCCATCCCAGTCGCCCTCGGCCAACCCATCCTCCAGCGAGCAGAGGGGAAAGCGCGCGCACCAACCCGCATACCGCTGCGCCAGCGCGTCCGCGTCCAGGGCGGCACCCTCCAACCGGTAGCTGCCGTCGCGATAGAACTCGCTCGCCGCGGCGTCCATCGCCAGCCACACCTGCTCGCCCGGCCGGTAGCCGGCGCGCTCGATCGCCTTGACCAAAAAGCCCAGGGCGTCCTCGGTCCCGCGCAGGGCGGGGGCGAAACCGCCCTCATCCCCCACGCCGGTCGCCAGACCGCTTTCAGACAGCAGCACCCGCAGGGCGTGGTAGACCTCGACGCCGGCCCGCAGGGCCTCGGCGAAGCTTGGCAGACCGGCAGGCACCAGCATGAACTCCTGAACGTCCAGGGGATTATCCGCATGACGCCCACCGTTGATCACATTGAGCAACGGAACCGGCAGCGTGGCGGCCATCGGTCCCCCAAGGTAGCGAAACAGCGGGAGCCGGGCCGACGCCGCCGCCGCGGCGGCGACCGCCAGGCTGACGCCCAGGATGGCGTTGGCCCCCATGCGCCCCTTGTTGGACGTGCCGTCGATCTCGCGCAGCCGGCGGTCGACCTGCGCCTGCTCGTCGGCGGCGAGCCCGAGCAGCTCGGGCGCCAGGGCTTCGTGCACGTGCGCCACCGCCTGGCGCACCCCCTTGCCGCCAAAGCGCTGCGCGTCGCCATCCCGCAGCTCGAGGGCCTCGCGGCTCCCGGTGGAGTCCCCCGAAGGCACCGCCGCCCGTCCATGGCTGCCGTCGGCCAGCCCCACCTCGACCTCGATCGTCGGATGCCCCCGGGAGTCCAGGATCTCGCGGGCGCGCACGGCTGCAATGCGGTTCTCAGGCATCGGTCGGCTCCCCTCGCAGGATCAGACTCGTACCGGTCATCGCCGCGGGCGGCTCCAGGCCCGCCAACTCCAGCAGCGTGGGGCCGACATCGGCCAGACGGCCGCCGTCGCGCAGCCGCGTGCCCGCTCGGGCCCCCACCAGGACGCACGGCACGGGATTGGTCGTATGCGCGGTGTGCGGCAGGCCGGTCTGCGGGTCGATCATGACCTCCGCATTGCCGTGGTCGGCCACCACCAGCGCCTGACCGCCGCGCTCCGCAAGGGCGGCCAGCAACTGGCCCAGCGCCGCGTCGGCCGCCGCGCAGGCCGACGTCGCGGCGGCCAGCACCCCGGTGTGGCCGACCATATCCGGGTTGGCGAGGTTGACCACCAAGAGGTCGCAGCCTCCGGCGCGAATCGCGGCCGCACCCCGGGCGCCCACCTCGGCGGCGCTCATCTTGGGTTGCTGGTCGTAGGTCGCCACCGCGGGCGAGGGCACCAAAAGCCGCGTTTCGCCTTCCAGCGGCGCCTCGACGCCGCCGTTGAAGAAGTATGTGACGTGCGCATACTTCGCCGTTTCCGCCAGACGCAGCTGGCGCAGGCCGGCGCGGCTGAACACGGCCCCGACCGGCTGGCCGACGTCCATGCCGGGGAACGCGGCCGCAAGGGGCCACGCCTCGTCGTAAGGGCCCATGCCCACAAAGTGCGCCACCCGGGCGAACGGCCGCGGAAACGGCCGGAACGCGGGGTCGGTCAGCACCCGCGACAACTGGCGCATACGGTCGGCGCGCCAGTTCCAGGCGATGACCGCATCCCCGGCGCGGATGGCCCCGTCGCCGATCACGGTCGGCAGCAGAAACTCGTCGGTCTCCGGATCGCGGCCGTTGGGCGCCCGCCGTCCGGCCGCGGCCGCCAGCGCCGCGTCCGCGTCCACCGCCCGGGGACCCAGTCCCACCATGGCGTCGAAGGCCAGGCGCGTCCTTTCCCAGTGGGCCTCGCGGTCCATGGCGTAGTAGCGGCCGGAAAGGCTGGCCAGGCGTCCGCGGCCGGCGCGGTCCATCGCCTGGCGCAGGATGGCGAGAAAGCCGGGGGCGCTGCCCGGGGCCGTGTCGCGGCCGTCGGTGATCGCGTGGACGCAGACATCGGCCACATCCTGGCGCCGCGCCAACTCCAAGAGCGCCACCGCGTGGTCCAAAACGCCGTGGATGCCCCCGTCCGAGCACAGCCCCACCAGATGCAGCCGCCCCGTGCGGGCCGCCGCGCAGGCCTGGCCCAGGGCGGGGTTATCGAAGAAACTGCCGTCGGCGACGGCCGCGTCGATCCGCGTCAGGGACTGCACCACGACACGCCCGGCGCCCAGGTTGAGGTGCCCGACCTCGGAGTTGCCCATCTGCCCGTCGGGGAGCCCCACATCCCCCCCGGACGCGGCCAGGCGGGTCCAGGGGCAGGTGGCCTGGATCCGGTCCATCACCGGGGTGGCGGCCGCGGCGACCGCGTTGCCGGGGCCGGCCGGCGCCAGGCCCCAGCCGTCCAGAATGATCAGCGCGATCATGCCGTCCCACCGCCGGCGGCGCGGCAGATGGCCGCAAAGGCCGCCGCATCCAGTGAGGCGCCGCCGACCAGCAGGCCGTCCGCCGCGCCGGCGTCCACGAACCCGCCGGCGTTGGCCGCCGTCACGCTCCCCCCATAGAGACACGCAACCCCGGCGGCACCCTCGCCCCAGGCGGCCCGCAGGGCGTCCCGCAGCACCGCCAGCCCGGCGCGGCAATCCTCCGGTGTCGCCGCCTGGCCCGTGCCGATCGCCCAGACGGGCTCGTAGGCCACCCAGAGCGGTCCGGGGTCCACCCCCTCCAGGGCCGACGACACCTGAGCCTCCAGCCGCGGCCGGGTCCGGCCGGCCTGCCGCTGGGCCAGGGTTTCCCCCACACACAAAAGCGGCACCAGGCCGTGGCGGCGGCACGCCAAGAGCTTGTCACGCACCTGCAGGTCGGTTTCACCCAGCAGCGCGCGGCGTTCGGAATGGCCGACCAGGGCGCAGCCGCACCCGAACTCACGCAGCATGCCCGCCGACACTTCGCCGGTGAAGGCCCCGGAATCCGCCCAGCCGACGTCCTGCGCCCCCAGTTCGACGCCGTTGCCGGCCCACGCGGCCGCGGCGGCCAGCGCGGTGAAGGGCGGACAGACGACCACGCGCGTCCCGGCCGGCGGGTGCGGCTGGCCGGCGCGCAACGCCTGGAGCAGGGCCTGCGCCTGGGCGGCCGTGTTGTGCATCTTCCAGTTGCCGACGACGATCCGGTCTTTGCCTGCCACTAACGGTCCTCCAGACAGGCGACGCCGGGCAGCGTCCTGCCCTCCAGAAACTCGAGCGAGGCGCCGCCACCGGTGCTGATATGGGAAATGCGCTCCAGCGCCCCCAGACGGCGCAGGGCGGCGATCGAGTCCCCGCCGCCGACGACGGTGAACCCGGGGTGGTCCGCGACGGCCCGCGCCACGCCGGCGGTCCCCATGGCGAAGCTGGGCCATTCCGCCACGCCGAGCGGGCCGTTCCAAAAAACGGTGCGCGCCGCGGCCAGGTTCCGCACAAAGCGGTCGACCGTCAGGGGGCCGATGTCCAGTGCCATCCACTCCGCGGGAATCTGCTCCACCTGGACGACGGCGTGGTCCGCCTGCTCCAGAAAGAAGTTCGCGACCACCACGTCGACGGGCAGGTCCAGTTCCACCTGATGGTCCCGCGCCGCGGCGATCAACCGTTTGGCCGCCGGCACCTGGTCGGGCTCCAGACGCGACTTGCCCACGTCATACCCCAGGGCCGCCAGAAAGGTGTTGGCCATGCCGCCCCCGATCAGGAGGCGGTCGACCCGCGTCAGCAACTGGGAGAGCACCCCCAGCTTGTCCGACACCTTCGCGCCGCCGACGATCGCCACAAAGGGGCACTCCGCCTCAAACAGCCGCGACAGCGCGGACACCTCGCGCTCCAGCAGGAAGCCGGCCACCGCCGGCAGGTACGCGGCCACGCCGACGTTGCTCGCGTGCGCCCGATGCGCCGCGCCAAAGGCGTCGTTGATGTAGAGGTCGCCCAGTCCCGCCAACGCGCGCGCGAAAATCGGATCGTTGCGCTCCTCCTCGGGATAGAAGCGGGTGTTCTCCAGCACGGCGACGTCCCCAGGCAGCAGCTGGTCGACGACCCGGCGGGCCCGCGGTCCGACCGCGTCCGTGCTGAAGGCGACGGGCCGGCCGATCAACGCCTCCAGGCGCCGCGCCACCGGCCGCAGGCTCAGACTCGGCACCCGCTTGCCCCCGGGGCGGCCCAGATGGCTTGCCAGAACGATCCGGGCGCGCTGCTGCGACAGATGGTGGATGGTCGGCAGCGCCGCCTGGATCCGGGTGTCGTCCTGGATGCGCGGTCCGTCGAGCGGCACGTTGAAGTCCACACGCACCAGGGCGCGCCGGCCCTCGACGGACACGTCGCGCAGCGTCTTTTTGGCAAACCCGGCTGGCAAGGGGCCACCTCCGCTTCGCAAACCGCCCACGCAACCAACACAGCCGCACCGTACGGCCCCGGGGGCGACCGTCGCTGCGAAGTCGCGCAATTATCCACGATCCGGCCCTGGATCACAATGGCCGCCGCCGCCGGGCGGCTTCCAGCCGACGCGCGGCGGGTCCCACCACGGGGAGCCAGGCCAGGGCCGCCGCCAGGTTGAGACCGGTGTGCAGGCGCGCCAGGTAGGGGCCGGGCGGGGCGCCGGCAGCCAAAGACGCCAGCGGCCCGAGCAGAAGCATGCCGAGGCCGGCGCACGTGAGGTTGAAAAGGAGGTGAAACCCCGCCGTCGCCCGGCCGCGCCACCCCGTGCCGAGGCTGGCTGCCAGCACGTCGGCGGTCGTCCCGACGTTCGCCCCGCAGACAAAGGCGATCGCCGCCGCCAACGAAACCCTGCCGCCGCCCGCCAGGGACTGGACCACCGCGAGGCTGAGGCCGCTGGACATCCAGACGGCGGTCAGCAGCGCACCGGCAAGAAAGGCGGGCCAGGGGGCGCCCGTCCAGCGGGCAAGCCACGCCGCACCCGGCAATCGACCCGCCGCCAAGGCGGCGTCCATGAGGCGCAGCGCCGCCAGGAGCAGCACCCCTCCCCCCAGGGCGCCGCCAAACGGACGGACGGCGCGCGGCACGGCCAGCGCGAGCGCCACGGCACCCGCCGCCGCCAGCAGCGCCCACGGTGCCCGCCAACCCGTGAAGTGGGCCATCAGGGTCGTGCCGACATTGGCCCCGCCCACCGCCGCCCAGGCCTGCGCCAGACCGATGGTCCCGGAGTCGGCCGCCGCGACGAGCCCGGCCACCGAGAGACTGGAGGATTGGACCAAGACGGTCGCCAGCAGGCCGCCGAGGGCCGCCAACGGCAGGGGCGCGCCCCCACGGCGTCCAAAGCGGCGCTCACCCCCGCCAAGGCCCCGCAGGGACCGCGCCAGCAGCGCCAGGCCGGCCGCCAGACCGCACAATCCCGCCACCAGGCGCCACGCCACCGCCCACCCGCCCCCAGCCGCCCGAGCGGCGGCTGGGGATTGGATACGCGGGGGACCTCGGACCGCATACCTCTATCCGCCGGCGACCACGGCGGCCGTGGCCGCGGCGCGTCAGCGCGCGAAGCGGAACGCACCCAGCACGCGTGCCACCGGAAGACGGAAGATCCAGGAGCCGCCCCACGTGGTCGCCGGGTTGAAGAAGAACAGCGCCCCTCCTGTGGGGTCCGCCCCGTGCAGGGCCTGCGTCGCGGCCAGCATGTCCTGCGGCGACGGCGCCTGCTCATACAGCGGGCCGCCAACGCTCTGGAACTGCCCCGGGGCATAGACCACCGCGGGGATGGACTTCGGGAAACCGGGCGTGCGCACGCGGTTGACGATCACGGCGGCCACCCCGAGCTTTGCCGCAAACGGTTGGCTGTCCGCCTCGCCATGCACCACCCGTCCGATCAGCGCCACGTCCGCCGGCGTGTAGGGCACGACGGCGGCCGGACCGGCGGGCCGAGCCGGTGCCGGTGCAGCCGCGCGGACCGGTGCCGTAGGAGCCTGGACCTTGCGGGCGGGCGCCTGGCGCGCCTCGGCCGCCGCGGGCGGAGGCAGCAGCCGCTTCAGCGGCGCCGCGCCCCTGGTGTCAATCGCCACCGCCCCGTTGGCCGCCAACCATCGCAGCCCATACCCCGCGGCCTGGGCCACGGCACGCACCGGCACATACAACTCTCCGCCCACCATGCGGGGGGCCAGCGTCAGGGCCACCGGGCGGCCGTCAACCATCAGGTCCGGTTGTGCCGCGGCGGCCTGCACCACCTTGCCGGCGAGCAACACGCGTGCCCGCCCGGAGTGCGCCGTGCCTTGGACCGTGCCTCCCAGCGCCCGAATCAGTGGACCGAGGCGGGCCATCGTCACGCCCCGGTCCACCCTCCCGCGCACCGCGGCGCGGGTTCCATTCACCAGGATGGGAACTGCCGGGCCGGGGGGGGATCGTGGTACCTGGACGGCGCCGCGCGCCACGGCCGTTGGTCGTGGGGGGGGCATGGGGCTCACGATTCCAAATGAAACCAAAGGCGCCATCGCAGCCAAACCGGTCAGGGCCAGGGGCCAGGATGCCCTCCCCCACTGCCCAAGGCTAAACCCTCGCCACAAGCGTTCCATCCCTCCCCTCCGCCCGCGCGCCAACCCCGGGACCGCCTCCATTCAGGGAGTCGGTCCCACCTCATCGGTGAGGGGTCTCCGGCTCGGGCAGGGCGACGATTTGGCCGCTCACCCCGTTTTTCCTGCGTGACTCCCGCGGGGCCCCCCGGTCAGCGGCCGCCACAGCGCGAATTCCGCCGGTTGGGCCGGTTTCGCGGAAGCAGCGTGGCAGGGCGCGTCCTGGCACCCTCGGGCACCGCCGCGCGATCCCGCCTGTGGATGACAAGTCGAAAGACGTCGAGCGATTTCGGGGGTGGGGTTGTCGGAAAGCCAGCGACTGGCTATCGTGGTGCGGACGTCGGCAGGCGCGGACGGGGGTGCCCGATGGGCGTTGGTAAACCGGCACTCGGCCTCGTGGGCGCGGGCTCCCTCGCCGCGGCGCTGGTCGGCGGGTGGCTCGCCGGCGGCTGGACGCCCGGGCAGTTGTGGGTAACCAACCGCTCGGACGCCCAGCGGCTGGAGCGCATGCGCGCCGCCGGCCTGCGGACGACGCGCGACCGAGCCGAACTGCTGGCGGCGGTCGACGTGGTCGTGCTGCTTTGCAAACCGGCGGCGGCAGCCGAGGCGCTCGCGGAGATCGCCCCCCACTGGCAGGCGCGCCACCTGCTGCTGTCCTGCCTGGCGGGCGTGCCCACCGCCTTTCTGGAGCGAGCCCTTGGCACGCCCCTGCGGCCGCGCGTGGTCCGGGCCATGCCCAACATCGCCGCCGCGGTGCGCGCTTCGGCCACGACCTTCGCCGCCGGCCGCCACGCCCGGCCGGCCGACCTGGAGCTCGCCGCCACGCTGCTTTGCGCCGTGGGTGACGCCTGGCGGGTGGAGGAAGGGGCGATGGACGCGGCGACCGCGGTCGCCGGCAGCGGCCCGGCCTACGTATTCCGCTTTCTGGAATCCCTGGGGCGCGCCGCCCTGGCCGCCGGACTGCCCGCCGAGTTGGCCGGGCCGCTCGTGCTGCGTACGGTGGAAGGCGCCGCGCGCCTGGCAGCGCAGGACCCGCGTCCACCCGCCGCGCTGCGCGCCGCCGTTTCCTCGCCGGGCGGCACCACCCTCGCCGGGCTGACGGCGCTCGACGAGGGCGGCCTTGACGCGTTGCTGGCCGAGGCGGTGGCGCGGGCACGGACCCGCAGCAGGGAAATGGGGGCATCGTGGTCCGATCCCGCGTCCCCGCCGCCCTGACCGCCCCAGGCGGCGCACCGCGGCCGAGTCAGGCGGGAGGGCCCTGCGCCCGCCGCACGACGCGGCGCGCGATCACATCGAGGCGCAGAACGTGCAGCGCGGTCATGGCCTCGACGGCGTCGCGCGCCCGCAGCTGCGCCTGTCGCAGGACGTCCGGCAGTTGGCTTCCGAGTTCCAGACTGAGGTCCACCGCCACATACACCCCGTTGGCGGTCTGCTCAACCCGCCCGCGGCGGGCGTCGGCCACGCCGGCCACCTCGCAGCAGGCCCGTTCGGCAATCGCGGCGACGACCGTATCGGCGATGAAAAAGCGGCCCAGGGCGCTGAAGGTCGGACGCACCGTCGACTTCTCGACGACGTGCGCCTCGGCGCGCTGGGCGTCGCGCTGCAACAGGCGCAGCGGGTCGACCAGGTAGCCGGAAAACGACCGCCGCACCTCGAAGGTCGGCGCGGGGATCACATGCCGGCCCTCGGTGCGGCGGATGCGGCGCGCGTGCCGCATCTCCTCGGAGGTGGCCACCTCCTCGATGCGCACCACCTTCTCCGGGCGGGGCAGGTCCAGGGTATCCACGATGCGGTGGACCATCGCCAGACTGGTGCCCAGCACCAGCACACCGTCGGGCTGATCGGCGATCAGGGTGGACCGCACCGCCTGGGCGTGGGCGGCGTCGGTAAAGATCGCCCGCCGCACCGCCGCCATCGCGTTCGCTTCCTTCTTGGCGGACTCGCCTGCCACGATGTGGCCATCGCGGATGAGCAGACCATCGTCGATGATGTGCCGCAGGCCGTGCGCCCGAGCCACCAGCGAGGCCCGCTGGCTCTTGCCCGTGCCGGCCGGCCCGACCAGCGCCGTGACCTCCACGGGGTTCACCCTTCCCTGGAACCGAGATCGGATCACCGGGGCCGGCGGCGGCGCTAGGACCGGCCCTCGCCCCCCCGCCTGCCTGCGGCATCGGCCACCTCGGCAAACGCCTCCCCTGCCGCCGCCTCCAGCGCTTCCAGTTCCTGCGGTCCGTGCGCCAAAGAGAGGAAACAACACTCAAATGGCGACGGCGGCAGGTAGACGCCGCGCGCCAGCATCGCCTGAAAGAAGTGGCCGTACGCGGCGCGGTCGACGGCCCGCACGCCCTGGAGGTCCATCGGTGCCGACGGGCACACAAAGGGCGTCAGCAGCGACCCCATCTGAACGACGGCGCACGGCACACCCGCGGTCGCGGCCGCCTGGGCCAGCGCCGCCGCCGCCGCCCGCCCGCAGGCCTCCAGGGCCTCGTAGCTGCCGGGGGCGCGCAGCCGCTCCAGGGTGGCCAACCCGGCGGCGACCGCCAGCGGGTTGCCCGAGAGCGTCCCGGCCTGGTAGACCGGCCCGTCCGGGGCCACCTGACGCATCCATTCGGCCCGTCCGCCGTAAGCCGCCAGCGGCAGGCCGCCGCCCAGGATCTTTCCCAGACACGTGAGATCGGGCCGCACGCCGTAGAGTCCCTGCGCCCCGCCATACCCGACGCGAAAGCCCGTGATCACCTCGTCGAAGATCAGCAGGGCGCCGGCGGCGTCGGCCACGGTGCGCAGCGCCCGCAGGTAGCCGGCGCGCGGCGGCACCAGGCCCATGTTGCCCGCCACCGGCTCCACCACAATGGCGGCCACGGAGCCCGGGTGCGCCGCGCACAGGGCCTCCACCGCCGCGGCGTCGTTGTATGGGCAAAGCAGCGTGTCGTCGGCGACGGCCGCCGGCACGCCGGGACTGGACGGCACACCGCCGCTGAGCGCCCCGGATCCCGCCTCCACCAGGAAAGGGTCCGCGTGTCCGTGGTAGGCGCCCGCACACTTGACGATGCGGTTGCGCCCGGTGCACGCCCGCGCCAGCCGCACCGCGCTCATCACCGCCTCGGTGCCGGAGGAGACCAGACGGACCAGTTCCACCGCAGGCATCGCCTGCGCGATCCGCTCGGCCAACTCCACCTCGCCGGCGGTGGCCGCCCCGAAGGTGGTGCCCAGGGCCGCCGCGCGGCAGACCGCCTCCACGACCGCGGGGTCGGCATGACCCAGCGGCAGGGGCCCCCAACTCATGCACAGGTCCAGGTAGCGGCGCCCGTCCACGTCCCAAAGGTGGGGACCGCGCGCCCGCGCCATGAAGCGCGGCGTGCCCCCCACGGCCTGGAAGGCACGCACCGGGCTGTTGACCCCTCCGGGGATGCGGGCGCAGGCGCGCGCAAACCACCGTTCCGATCGCGACGGTTCCATGGATCCGATCACCCCTCCAGGCGACGCCGCGCCAGGGCGAGTTGCTCGGCCACCCGCTCCGGCGCGGTACCGCCGGGGCTTTGCCGGGCGGCCACCACCGCGTCCGGCGCGCAGCGCGCCACGTGTGCGGGGGTCAGCGCCGGATGCACGGTGGCCAGGGCGGCGGCCGAGAGTTCCCCGGGCTGCACGTCGGCCTCCAGGCAGTGGCGCACCAGCCGGCCGACGATCGCGTGCGCCTCGCGAAACGGCAGCCCTTCACCGACCAGGGCGTCGGCCAGGTCGGTGACGCCGGAGAAGTCCCCCTCCAGGGCCGCCGCCATCCGCTGCGGGCGGGGGCGCAGGGTCGCCACCATGCCCGCCAGGGCGCCCAGCACCGCGACGCTGGTGTCCAGGGCATCGAAGAACGCCTCTTTGTCCTCCTGCATGTCGGAGTGGTAGGCGAGCGGCAGTCCCTTGAGCGTGGTCAGCAGTCCGTTCAGGCGCCCAAAGACCCGGCCGGCCTTGCCGCGGGCAAGCTCGGCGACATCGGGGTTCTTCTTCTGCGGCATGATGGAACTGCCCGTGGCGTAGGCGTCGTCCGGTTCGATGAAGCCGAACTCGCGGCTCGACCACAGCACCAACTCTTCGGCCAGGCGGCTGGTGTGCACCATGACGATCGCCAGGGCCGCCATGGTTTCCAACACGAAGTCGCGGTCCGAGACCGCATCCATGCTGTTGGGGTAGATGCCGGCCAGACCGAGGTCGGCGGCCACGCTCGCCGGGTCGATGGGGTGCGCCGTACCGGCCAGGGCCGCCGCCCCGAGCGGTGAAACGTCGGCCCGGCGCCGCGCGTCGGCCAGGCGCTCGCGGTCCCGCTCCAGCATGAAGAAGTAGGCGAGCAGGTGCTGGGAAAACAGAACCGGCTGGGCGTGCTGCAGGTGCGTATAGCCCGGCATGACCAGGTCGGCGTGCCGCTGCGCCTGGTCGCAAAGCGCCCGCTGCAGCGCCTGGACCGCCGCGCCCACACTCTGGCAGGCCTCCTTGACGAACAGGTGCATGTCCAACGCCACCTGGTCGTTGCGGCTGCGGGCCGTGTGCAGCCGACCGGCGACGGGGCCGATCAACTCCGTCAGGCGCCGCTCGATGTTGAGGTGGATGTCCTCATCCTCGAGGCGGTAGGGGAAACGCCCCGCCGCACACTCGGCCTCGATGCGGTCGAGGCCGCCCACAATGGTCCGCGCGTCCTCCGCCGACACAATGCCCACCCGCGCCAGCATGCGCGCGTGCGCCCGACTGCCGGCGAGATCCTGCGGGTAGAGCCGCCAATCGAAGCCGATCGAGGCGGTGAACGGTCGCGCCGCGCCGCCGCCGGAGGCCCCGAGGCGGCCGGCGTGGATCCCGGGGCCGCCCGCCGTGTTCACGTGCCGCCCCCACCCGAGCAGGCGGCCCGCACCCGGCGCACGATCTCGTCGCGGTCCAGCGCCCCCGCCCACTGGTCCAGTTCCTCACCGGACCGAAACAGAATGCAGGTCGGGATGTGCCGCACCCCATAGACGGTGGCCGCGATCGGGTTTTCCTCCACATTCAGCCGCATCGGCCGCGCTTCGACCCCAAAGGCGGCGGCCGCCGCCTCAAGGCCCGGCCCCGCCAGACGGCACGCCTTGGACCACGGAGCCCAGAACTCCACCAGCACCGGCGTCGCCGTCTTGAAGACGACATCCCCAAACGTGAGGTCGGTGAGTTCCGCAATCCCTGCCATGGCGCGTTCCCCCTCTCCGGCGCAGCCCGCGTTCTATGGCTGCCCGGCCGTCCCCTGCCGTGTCGCGGCAAAGCCCTCCGGCAGCTCGACCACCAGCCCCCCGACCATGCTGCCCCGGGTGTTGCGCAGTTCCGGCCGACGCAGACCCTCCAGGCGTGGATCGCCGCCCCCTGGCAGCCGCAGGGCGTCCAGCACGGCGCACAGCACCGGTACCGCCGCGCGGCCGGCCCCGTCCTCCACCTTGAGGGCGATGCCGAGCCCCGCCCCCGCCCCGCGCAAACCGGCGCACCACACCCCCTCCGCTCCACCCTTGGTCAGGAGCCCGCCGCCATGCAGCGCCAGCAGCAGCGTGTTGGCATGGCCCGGGCCCGCGACCGCTTCCGGGTTCGCGGCCATGGCGGCGGCCAGGCGGTCCGCGGCGGCGGCGCGCCCGGCGGGCAGGCCGGTGCCGGAGGCCAGCCTCGCGTACGCGACGGCCATCGCCGCCAGGGGCAGCCCGAACGTCGGCACGCCGCACCCGTCGACCCCGCCGACCGGCTCCACCCCTGTGACGTCGACCACCGCGGCGCGGATCCAGCGCTGCAACGGATGCTCCGGCGCCAGGTAGCCGGCGACGGGCCAATCGGCGTGGACGCAGCTGGCGATCATCCCGGCGTGCTTCCCCGAGCAGTTGTTATGCAGCGGCTGCGGCGGCAAACCCTGGGCGGACAGCGCGGCCGCGGCGGCCGGGTCCTCCGGAGGGTGCGGTCCGCATTCCAGGTCGGCGGGGACGCGGCCGGCGCGCGCCAGCAGATGCCGCGCCGCGGCCACGTGTGCCGCCGTTCCCGTATGCGAGCCGCAGGCGATCGCCAAATCGGCCGACTCCAGGCCGAAGGCATCGGCCGCGCCGGATTCCACCAGGCACAGCGCCTGCAGCGGCTTGGCGGACGACCGCCAGAAGGCGAAGCGCTGCGGGTCGCCCGCGGCCGCGAGGAGGCCGCCGGAGGCGTCGGCCACGGCGACGTGCACACGGTGCACCGACTCCACAAAGCCGCCCCGCGTCACGGAGACCACGGCCACCCCGCACCCGTTCACGGAGCATCCCCCCAAACCGCCGCCCGCCAGCCCCGCAGCCGCCGCAGGTATTCGGCGGTGGCCGCAAGTACGTCCGGGGCCGAGCCCGAACCGGCGCGCGTCACGTTGCCTTCAAACACCAGGGTACCGCTGTAGGCCGCATCGCGCAGGGCCCCGAAGATGCGGACGAAGTCGAGCCCGCCGTCGCCCGGGTTGATGTAGCGGCGGCGGCCGTCGGCGCCAAACGGCTGGCCGTCGTAATCCTTGACGTGCACGTTGCCCAGGGCGCCGGCGCGGCGGGGGAGCCAGCGGTTCAGGACGGGCTCGATGCCGTCGTGCCAGGCCACAAACTCCAGGTCGAGCGTGACGCCCAGCGGCAACCCGTCGCCGCGGCGCCCGCACCGGTCGGCCAGCGCGGCCGCCGCGTCCAGGGCCAGGTCGACGTTCTCCCACGGCAACCCCTGTTGACAGGGTATCGTTTCCACCAGCAACCGCAACTTGCGGCCCCACACCTCCGGGAGGATGGCCTGAAGCGCTGCCTGGTTCCGCGGCAGAAAGCGGTCGGAGTCGGGCAGATCCCACAGGTGGATGTTCACGCACTCCGCGCCGAGGATGCGGGCCGCATCGCAGGCCTGCAGGACCAGCTCCTGTCCGCGGCGGCGATCGGCGGGATCGGCCGCACCCAGCAACCCACCACAGCGCTTTTCACCGTGGACCACGGCGACCCGGGGCCGGCCGGCCGCCAGGGTGCGCGCCGCCTGCAGGGGATCCTGCCATTGCCCGAACATCAGCACCTCAAAGACGTCGACCTCGGCGGCCAGGACCTGCATCGCCGCCGCGACGGCCTCCGGGCCGGATCGGTCCGGGAAACGCGCGAACACGCCCGTCGAGACACCCAGGGCCGGCCAGACCCGCTTTTGCGCTTCATCTCCCGCGGGGGCGGCACCGTCCGATCGCGCCGCGACCCCGGCGGCCCCCGTCGAATCCGCGGGATGGCTCATGGCAGCCACCCGCGGCCGGCACCCGAGACGCGACCCTGGTCCGCCATGCGCCATCCCCCCTGCCGCCCGCCTCGCGGCGCTTGGTCAGCCCTGGTTCAGCCCGAACGCGGCGTGGACGGCGCGCACCGCGATGTCGGTGTCGGCGGCCCGCACCAAACAGCTGATCTTGATCTCCGAGGTGCTGATCATCTCAATGTTGACGCCGGCGGCGGCCAGGGCGGCGAACATGGCGGCGGCGACCCCGGGATTGGATGCCATACCGGCCCCCACCAGGGACACCTTGCCGTATCCGTCCGCCGCCACCACCTCCTCGGCTTCCAGATCGCGCCCGGCGGCCCGCGCGGTCTCGTGCGCGTGCTCCAGTTCATCGCGCGCCACCGTGAAGGCGATGTCGTTGCGGCCGCCGCGGCTCTGGCTCTGGATGATCATGTCCACGTTGATGTGCGCCTCGGCCAGCGCCGCAAAGAGGCGCTGTGCCACCCCCGGCCGGTCGGGCACCCCGCACAATGCCAGCCGCGCCACGTTGCGATCCTGCGCGACCGCGCGCGCCACCGCCCGATCCTCCACGGCGTCCACCTCCCGGATCACGGTGCCGGGCCCAGGGTGGAAACTGGAACACGCCACGATCTCCACCCGGTTGAGCATGGCACATTCGACCGCGCGGATCTGCAGCACCTGTGCCCCGAGGTGCGCCAGTTCCATCATCTCCTCGTAGGAGATGGCCGAAAGCCGCACCGCATCGGGCACCACCCGCGGATCCGCCGTATACACCCCGTCCACATCTGAGGCGATCTCGCAGAGGCGCGCCCCGAGGGCCGCCGCCAGCGCCACGGCGGTGGTATCGGAGCCGCCGCGGCCGAGCGTCGTGATCTCCCCCGTGGGCGAAAGACCCTGGAAGCCGGCCACCACCACCACCCGGCCGCCCGCCAACTCCCGCCGGATGCGGTCGGTGTCGATGGCGGTGATGCGCGCCTTGCGCGGCACGCCGTTCGTCCGCACCCCCGCCTGCCAGCCGGTGAGCGAGACCGCCGGGCAACCCAAATCCCAAAGGGCGCTGGCCAGCAGGGCGCTTGAAACCTGTTCCCCGGAGGAGAGCAGCATATCGACCTCTCGCGCCGGCGGACGACGGTTGACCTGGCCCAGCAGGGAAAGCAGGTCGTCGGTCGTGTCCCCCATCGCCGACACGACGACCACGAGTTGCCGCCCGCGGAAGCGATCGCCCGCCACCCGCTGCGCGATCCGCCGCACATGATCCGCGGACGCAAGCGAACTGCCGCCGAACTTCTGCACCAGGACCTGGTCGGCCGCGGTCACAGATCTTCCGGCGCCAGTCGCACGACGGCGCCCACTCCGACGACCACGTCGAGCCGCTGCAAACCCGCCACCGCACGCCGCATGGCCGCGTCGCGCACCGCATGCGTCACGATCACCAATTCCGCCAACCCGTCGTCCGCCCCCCGCGCCACCGCGCCCGGGGTGGACACCGGCCCCTGCAGCACCGACAGAATACTGACCCCCGCCCTTCCCAGGACGTGGGCGATGCGCGCCAACACGCCCACCCGGTCCGGCACCCGCAGGCGCATGTAGAAACGGGAGACCACCGCGTCCATGCGCGCGGCGGGCCGGTGGTGCAGGCGCGTGCAATCCCGGCGCGGAGGCGCGCCGTCGAGCCCGCGGACGGCCTCCATAACATCCCCCAGCACCGCACTCGCGGTCGGCAGGGCGCCGGCCCCCCGGCCATAGAACATGGCCTCGCCCACGGCGTCGCCCTGCACGAAAATGCCGTTGAAGGCATCGTGCACCGCGGCCAGCGGATGATCCAGCGGCAGGAAGGCGGGGTGCACGCGCATGCTGACGCGTTCGTCCACCAGTTCCGAAATGGCCAGCAGTTTCACGACCCAACCCATGCGGGCCGCGTGGGCGATATCCACCGGGTGCACGGCCCGGATGCCCTCACAGTGCACATCGGCCAGGCGACAACGCGTGCCATAGGCAAGCGAGGACAGGATGCACAGCTTGCGGGCGGCGTCGAGCCCATCCAGGTCCGCAGAGGGGTCTGCCTCGGCGTAGCCGTGCGTCTGGGCCTGCGCCAGGGCCGCCTCCAGGGTCGCGCCGTCCCGCCCCATGCGGCTGAGGATGTAATTGGTGGTGCCGTTGAGGATGCCGGCGATGCGCCGCAGGCGGTTGGCCGCCAGGCTGTCCTGCACCGCGCGCACGATGGGGATGCCGCCGCCCACCGATGCCTCAAAGAAGATGCCCGGCCCGCCGCCCGCCGCGGCGGCCGCAAACAGCTCGGACGCGTGCTCCGCCATGGCGTCCTTGTTGGCGGTGACGACGGCGCGCCCGCTTTTCAAAGCGCGCAGCATATGGGTCCGGGCGTCGCCGCAGCCGCCCATCACTTCCACCACAATGCGAATCTCCGGATCCGCGAAGATCGCATCCGCCGACGTCGTCAGGAGGTCCCGGGCGACCAGCGGGCTGCGCGGCCGCTCCGGATCGCGCACCAGGATGCGCGTCACCTCGATACCGTGCCCCAGGCGGCGCTCGATGTCGCCTCGGTTGCGGGCCAGCACCTCCAGCACGCCGCTGCCAACGGTGCCCAGACCCAACAAACCCAGACGCACGCTGCGCTGGGCCACCTGGACATGGGACGGACGGCGCGCCATGGCCTCGCTCCAGACTCAGGCGTCCACTGCAGGCCTGCTCGTACCCGGTGGCGCAGAGAAAAGTGCGGGGAACATCCCCGGGCGGATTGTACACGCTGCCCCCGCCCAGGGACAATCGGCGCGCCACGCCCGCCACCCGCCGCGGCCCTTCAGGCCTGGCGCCGCCGCCAGGGCCGCCACCAAAGCGCCCCTCCGGCCAAAAAGAGCCCCATGCCCACGCCGCCGTCCCACAGCGGCGACGCTCCGGTCTTGGGCAGCGAGCCCGCACCGCCCGAGGCACTGGAACCACCCGTCGTGGATGTCCCGCCAGCGGCGGTCGTGGTCGGCGTCGCGGCGGCCGCCGTCGAAGCGGCCTTGAGCGGCACCGCGGCGTACCAGAGGTGGAAAAGCCCCTGGCCGTTGGTCTGGCCGGGCTTGGTGTCGCCCGAGTACGTATACAGCGGGTGGCCGTTGTACGTCGCCTGCTGCGGCCCGCTACCCGTGGTGACCCCAAGGTTTCCCCCCACGCCGCCGCCGGCCTTGGGGGTACCCTTGGTCAGCAGGGGCGGCCAGAGGGCCGCGCACTTGCCGGTGCAGGTCGCGACACTGCCCGTGTCCTTCTTGAACGTATACAGGGTCATACCCGCACCGTCCACCAGCACCTTGCCCAGGCTCGTGGTCGTGGCCACGCCCACGGAAGCCGGCCCCGTGGCCGACGCCGGGGATGCCTTGGCCGTCGTCGTGGTCGAAGCCTTGGTCGTGGTGGCGGCGGTGGTGCCGGTGGCCGCAGTGGTGGTGGTGGTGGCCGTACCACCCCAACTCGCCGCCGCGGGACCCGCAAACAGCGCCACCGTGCCGCAGGTCACGACGGCCACCAGCAGACCGCCGGACCGCCTCGTCCATTCCATCGCGCTTCCCCCTCCTTGCCGCGCTCCATACCCAAACC
>DAHWHT010000020.1 GCA_027335515.1 Clostridia bacterium | reverse complement strand
CGATGCGAAAGATCTGCTCTTCACGGAAGACGGCGTGCAGACGCCGATTCAGATCGCGCGCGGTATCAAGGTCCCGGCCGAAGGGCTTTTCCACGACGATGCGCGCAAAGCCACCCTGCCAGTCACCGCCCAACCCGACCGCTCCAAGCCGCTCGGCGATCACGGCGTAGGCCTCCGGCGGTGTCGCCAGATAAAAGAGGCGGTTACCGCCCGTGCCGTGTTCCCGCCCCACGCGCTCCAGCATGGCGGCCAGTTCGCGAAACGAGGCCTCATCGGAGTAGTTGCTCTGGAAGTAAAACACCTGGTTGTGCAGGCGATCCCACGTCCAGGCGTCGCCGGCGCCCGAAAACTGGCGCAGACCCTCCTGCAGACCGTTACGGAACGCCTCGTCCCCCAACGGACGCCTGGCGACACCGACCAGGGCGAACTGCTCCGGCAGCAAACCCTTCCGGTCCAGACTGTACAGCGCTGGGATCAGCTTGCGCCGGGTCAAGTCCCCGCTCGCCCCAAATACCACCAGGGTAAAGGGCGCGGGCCGACGCTCCGACTGCCCGGGAGCGACGCCATCCGTCGGTCGCTCCCCCACCTCGACGATCACCGCCTGCCACCCCTTCCGATCACCTCAGCCTGCCAACTGGCGGGCCTTGGCATCCAGCTCGTCCAGCATCTTCTGAAACGCGGCCGCAAACAGCGCGACCCCATCGCGCTGCAACCGTTCCCCGACCGCCTCCAGATCGATCCCGGCCGCAGCCAGGGCGGCCGCCGTCTGGCGGGCCTCCTCCACGCCCTGGTCAACGGTGCGCGCCACCACGCCGTGGTCGCGGAAGGCCGTCAACGTCTGGGGCGGCATGGTGTCGACCGTATCCGGACCGATGAGCTGCTCCGCATACAGAACATCCCGGTAGGCCGGATTCTTGGTGCTCGTGCTCGCCCACAGCGGCCGCTGCAGCCGCGCGCCGCGGGCCCGGAGGCCCTCCCAGCGCGATCCGGCGAACGTCTGGCGAAAGCGTTGGTAGGTCAGGCGCGCGTTGGCCAGCGCCGCCTTGCCCTGCAACCCTTCGAGGTCCCGCGCCCCGCCGGCGGCGCGCGCCTCCAGTTCCTTGTCCACCAGCGAGTCAAACCGACTGACAAACACCGAAGCGACCGAATGCACCCGCTGCACGTCGCCACCCTCGGCCAGCCGCCGCTCCAGGCCGCGCAGGTAGGCGTCGGCGACCGCGTCGTAGTGGCGCAGGGCGAACATCATCGTGACGTTGATGCACAGCCCCTTGGCGGTGCAGGCCTCGATCGCGGCCACCCCCGCCTGGGTCGCGGGGATCTTGATCATCACGTTCGGGCGCTCCAAGCGCGCGTGCAGCCGGAGCGCGTCGCGCACCGTGGCCTCGGCGTCGTCCGCCAGATCGGGCGCCACCTCAAGGCTGATGTACCCGTCGGCGCCCGCCGTGCGATCGAAGACCGGCCGCAGCAGGTCCGCCCCGGCGCGGATGTCGGCCACGGCCAGCGCCTCGTAGATCTCGACGGTGCTGGCTCCCGCCTGCTTCAATCTGCGGATGTCCGCGTCGTACGCCCTGCCCCCGCCGATCGCCTTTTCGAAGATCGCGGGATTGCTCGTCACGCCGCGCACCTCGTCCGCGCCCACCAGGGACGCCAGGGTGCCGTCGGTAAGGATCTCGCGGCTGATGTTGTCGTACCACACACTCTGGCCCATCGCCGCCAGTTGCTGCAACGGATTCGCCACGGCCACCATCCCCTTCGCCGCTGCCTGCATCCGGACACGCGCCGCCGGGCCCTAGCCCAGGAGCCGGCGCGCACGCGCCACCACCGCTTCCGGCGTGAAGCCGTAGCGGGCAAAAAGACGGTCGGCCGGGGCCGAGGCGCCGAAATGCTCCAGGGACACCACGTCCCCGTCCAATCCAACCCACTCCCACCAGGGCTGGGCCACCGCCGCCTCGATCGCCAGGCGCCGCCGGCAGGCGGCCGGCAACACGGTGTCACGATACTCCTTCGGTTGGGCCTTGAACAGTTCGAGGCTGGGGGCGCTGACCACCCGCACCCGCCTGCCCTCGCCGGCCAGCGTCCGCGCCGCGGCGACCGCCCACTGCAGTTCCGAACCGCTGGCCATCAAAATCAGGTCCGGTACGCCGCCGGCGTCCTGGCCCAGGATGTAGGCACCACGCGCCACGCGCTCGGCCGCCCCCTCCGCCGGCGTCAGCCCCGGCAGCTTCTGGCGCGACAGGATGAAGGCGGACGGCCCCTCCCGGCGCTCCAGGGCCACCGCCCAGGCACCCGCCGTCTCATTGGCGTCCGCGGGACGCAGGACCGCCAGGTTCGGCATCGCCCGCAGCGCCGCCAGGTGCTCGACCGGCTGGTGGGTCGGCCCGTCCTCGCCAAGGCCGATGCTGTCGTGGGTGAACACGTACATCACGGGCAGATCCTGCAGGGCCGCCAGGCGGATGCTGCCGCGCATGTAGTCCGAAAAGGTCAGGAACGTGCCGCCAAAGGGACGCAGGCCGCGGAACAGGGCGATGCCATTCATCGCCGCGCCCATGGCGTGCTCCCGCACCCCGTAATACAGGTTGCGCCCGCCACGGTCGCCCGCCGCGAACACCCCGCCGCCCTTGATGGTGGTTTCATTGCTGCCCGAAAGATCGGCCGAACCGCCGAGCAGCGTCGGCAGGCGGCCGGCAAGCGCGTTCAGGACGGTGCCAAAGGCGGCCCGGGTCGCCACCGCCTCATCCCCGAAGCGGGGCAGCGCGTCCTGCCAATCGTCGGGCAGCTCCCCGGAGATGGCCGCCTGCAGGGCCTGCGCGGCCTCGGGGTGCGCCGCGCCAAAGCGCCTCAGGCCTTCCTCCCACGCGTCCTGGGCCTGCCGCCCACGCTGCAGCGCGGCACGGAAATGCTCCCGCGCCTCCGGCGGCACCAAAAAGTCGGGCTCGGTCGGCCACCCATAGGCCTGTTTGGTGAGGCGCACCTCCTCCGCGCCGAGGGGCTGGCCGTGCGCCTGAGCCGAATCCTGACGGTTGGGACTGCCAAACCCGATGTGGGTCCGCACCGCGATCAGCGAGGGGCGTCCGGTCTCGGCGATCGCCGCCGTGATCGCGTGGTCCAGTGCCTCCAGGTCGTTGCCGTCCGCAACCGCCTGCGTGTGCCAGCCATAGGAGGCAAACCGGGCCCGGACGTCCTCGCTGAAGGAGAGGTCCGTCGGACCGTCCAGGGAGATGTGGTTGTCGTCGTACAGATACACCAGCCGCCCCAGCTTCAGGTGCCCCGCCAGAGATGCCGCCTCCGACGCGATCCCTTCCATGAGGTCGCCATCGCTGACCAGGGCGAAGATGCGTGACGGCACCAGATCAAAACCGGGCCGCCCGAAGCGGGCCTCCAGGGCCTCGGCGGCGATGGCCATGCCGACGCCGGTGGCGAACCCCTGCCCAAGCGGGCCGGTCGTGGCCTCCACCCCGGGGGTCAGGCCGTGTTCGGGATGACCGGGGGTCTTGGAGTCCAACTGGCGGAAGTTGCGCAGATCGTCCAGCGACAGATTGTACCCCGTCAGATGCAGCAGGCTATACAGCAGCATGCTGCCATGGCCCGCCGACAGCACAAAGCGGTCGCGGCCCGGCCACTGCGGATCCGCAGGGTTATGCCGCAGGTGACGCGTCCAAAGCACATACGCCATCGCCGCCGCACCCATGGGCAACCCGGGATGGCCCGAGTTCGCCTTCTGCACACCGTCAATCGCCAGGGTCCGGATCGTGTTGATGCACAACTCGTCCAACGCTGCCACACCCACCGTCTGCATCGCCGTCTCCCTCACTCCCCCGCCGGGTCCGATCGCGGCCCCGCAAAGCCAATCCGCCCGTCAGCGCGCAGGATCTCATACAACCGCAGCTGGCGGTCCCAACCCCGCCGATAGATCGCCTGGCGGCCCGGGTCCGCCCGCACCATGTCCCCCAGGGGCGGGTCCAGTGCCTCCAGAGGCCCGACGGCTCCCATGCTCTCCAACGCCAAGAGCGCGGCGCCCCGGCTGGACGCCTCGGCCTCCGCCGAGCGATGGATGTCGCGTCCCAGGGCGTCCGCCAGCATGCGGGCCCAGGCCGGCGAGTGCCAGACGCCGCCGCCGGAGCCGATCACCTGCCCGTCCGGCCCGACATCGCGCACCAGCGCCGCAAACCCCTGCGCAACGGCCTCCATACCGGCCTGCAGCAGATCGAGCGCGGTGGTGGCCTCCCTCAGGCCGAGCACCCCGCCCCACGCGCTTGGCGCCCAGCCCGGACTGCGTTCGCCCGCCAGCAACGGAAGAAAAATAAGTCCGTGGGCACCGGGTTCCCGCGCCAGCAGGGCCTCTTCGACCCCACCGTCCAATCGAAGCTGTTCCAGAAGCCATTGATGCAGATTGCCCCCGTTGCTGAGCGCGCCCCCCACGAGCCCCCGCCGACGATCCAGGCGATATTGCCACAGGGACCCAGGAACCGTCCACGGCCCGCCCGCCTGGCAGCGGCGCACGGCCCCGGAGGAGCCGATCATCAGCGCGATGCGGCCCTGCCCCATGCAACCACTGCCGACGTTGTTGCAGGCGCCGTCACCCGCGGGCAGGAGCAGGGACGCGCCGTCCAGATCCGGCCAGCGCCCGCCCGACCGCACCTTCAGCCGGGATTCCGATAGGTCGGCCACCGCCGGGAGGCTGGCCGGCGCAATGCCCGCCGCCGCACAGACCTCCGCATCCCAGACGCCTCGCCGCTGGTCGTACAGGCCGGAACCGGACGCCAGCGAAAGACTGGCGACCAGTTCCCCGCCGAGGCGAAAGACGAGGTATTCGCCAAACGACACCCAGTGCGCCGCCGCCTGCCACCAATCCGGCCGGTTGCGCCGGACCCAGCGCAGCTTGGCCGGCGGATAACTGGGGTGGAACCGACAGCCGGTGCGTGCCCGCACCGCCTCCGCGTC
>DAHWHT010000220.1 GCA_027335515.1 Clostridia bacterium | reverse complement strand
ACGGCCCTCTTCGTCACCAGTCGCTTCCAGTGCGGAGGACAGTAATAAGCTGCCCACGGTGCCGGCCGGTGGGCCGATGCGATGCGCGAGGCCGTTGGGCGATCATGCCCTCGACGGCACCTTGCCTTCAGCCGACTTCGGGCGGGTCACCTGCCGTTGGCGTCCCCAGAGCGCGTATCGGTTGCTGCAACGTCGGTCACTCCCGTTGTGCGCTCGCTACTCTGCACAAGGGCAGCGACATTGATCCTGATTTTCGCAAAGGGTTTGCCCGTCGCCTTGGCGCCCAGGGGCCAGCCCCTCGCCACGACGGCACCCGCTCGTACGCGGGGTCCTTCTCGGACAGCGGCACCCGCCTGACACTGCGAGATTCAGGTTGATGGGCGGCAAAATGACGACTGGCACGTTGGCCATCGAGGTGGCCTGTGAGACGGCGCATCGGAGATACGGAAACAGTATCGCGACGGCGTTCGTGCGCAACAGCACCTGGTCGTCCGGCGACGCGACCAGCGATTCCATCGGCGGGGCGTGCCTAGATATCGCAAACATACCAGTCAGAGTTACGCTCAAATAATAGGCACGAAGCGCGGGGTCTGTCTTGGCCCACAACTCGCACTTAAGAGTCACCGAGGCACGGTCCTTTGCTTCCGACAGAACCGCACGATACCCAATCCCCACCTCTGCGGGCGGTGGATCCCGCTTTCCGCACATCTCCGGTGGGATTTTCCCGGATTTCGGCGGCCTGCGGCGGCGATACATGGCAGGGAGGGTGGCACGTTCCGGGGGCGGTGGCAAGAGGCGTCTGAGGTCGGTATCGGGCGATCCAGGGAGTAAAGTGTAGGCTTTGGGAGAGAAGCGGCCTATGAGCGCTGCGGTATGGCGTTGATGCTGCTGGACACGCGCCGTCCTTTCCGGCAGGCCGCTGCCATGACTACCCCCGTCGAGCCCCAGTCGGTCTTGCGTTACTGTCGCCGCGACTTCTCCGCAGCGGACCTGGAGACGATTCGGCGAATCACCGACGACCCCCACCAACCAACCCGGGCCGAGATCGTGCGCACCGTCTGCGCGGCACTGCACTGGACCAAGCCGACGGCGAGCCCAAGGTGCGCCACCCGTCGGGCCAACCGTCTGAGTCGTGCCGCCGCCGACCGCGACGAACTCGCCGCCCGGTTGGCCACCCCTCGTTCCCGTTTCCGCAGCCCGGTGGCAGGGAGGAGGCCGCTCGCGCCATCCTGGACCGCACCGGCGCGACCCAACTCTTCACCTTCGCCGTCACGGCCGAGGAGGAGAAGAGCTACCACCAAGAAAGCTCCGGCCGACCGGGCCCCAACACGCGCTACCGGGCGGCGGGCCCCTTCTCGCTTGATACCGGCAGTCACCGGCACACCTCCATCCGGTCCGGGTCAAGCAGGCCGTGCCCGAGGCCCAGACCGCATCGGCGGGAACACAGCCACCCCCGAAGCGCTCGCAGTTGTAGTATGGACGCTCCTGCCCGGCGCTCCGCGCGACGCGCGCGCCCTTTATCAGAGCGCCCTGGCCGCCTTCGGTGAGTCAGCCCCCTGGTCTACGGCCGACGCGCGCATCCGCCTGCGTCGCATCCTTCAAGACCTGGCCGACGCCGGCCGTACCGCCGTCCAGACGGCGGAGCGACTGGAAGTCGGCGAGCCGACGGAGCGTACCGAGGCGGAGGTGGCGCTGGTCCGGCCGGACGAAGATGCATCCCGCGATGCCCACCTGGAAGCCCTGGAAGCCCTGGAAGCCCTGCTGCGGGTGCTGTTTCCGTTGGCGGGGGGGGGGCGCCATGTTAGCCTAGTGCGCTGGTCCTGGAGAACGGGGCGCCATGCTGGAGGCCGAGGCTGCGGCGGCGTTGACGGTGCCGGACACGGGGGTGCAAGTCCGGCCGACGGCACGGCGCAGGGGCCGTGAGACCCGTCAACACGCAACGCCCCGACGCGCGAAAAAGCCGGGAGTGGGCGCCTCCGCGAGCCCGGAGGGACGGAGCGAGCCTGGGCGTTCCGATGGCGATGCGGGCAAAGGGCACGACATGAACCTGCATCTGGCCGGACCGCGGGCAGTTGGCGCGCGAGCGGCCTGCTTATGGTGCCTTGCATGCTAGCTCGGGCCAACGTCCTTGGGCGTCGGTATTAGCATCCGTGTCGCGAACGATACCTGCCACTCCGGACGTGTCTGGTCGTTGATGGAAAGTCTCCACACAAACTTTTGGCCATGGTCCAATGGGGGTAGTCCGATATTGATGGCGAATGGCATGGCTACCAGGGAGCCAGGCAGAATGCCGGCCGGACGCCCGACCTCAAGAACAGCCGTTATCCTAATCGCCTGCTCGCCGAAGGGAGATTGCGCTTGGACGACATGACCGTCGCCATCAAGTAGTTCAAACGCCAGCGAGTGACGCTTGTTCGTCTCC
>DAHWHT010000186.1 GCA_027335515.1 Clostridia bacterium | reverse complement strand
CAGGACGGTACCACGCCCCCGATGCCCTGCTCGCCTTCCTGGAGTGCCTGTGATTATGCTGAGTTTACGGAGCCGGAGTCCACCCGGCAGAAGGCTTCCGCGCTTTCGTTCCGCATAATCAGGAGTTCAGCATAATCCATGTGGTGTGCTTGCGATCCGCCGCCTGGGCCGTTGCAGGAAGTGCGTTGCTGCTTACCGCGTGCGCGCCGGTCCGCAAAGCGCCCTTCGCTACGGACGATAGCACTACGGGGACGCATGTCATTGCGCCAAGCACGTGCGGGCGACAGGCGGCGCCGGGCCTCGCGCCACTGTTTCGCAACACCGTCAGAGGAGACGGCAAAGGGTGGGGCTTCTCTCTACCGTCAACCGTGGGGGGGGCGCGTGCGGTTTGCGTTGTCGCGTGCAGCACCATAACGGCCAGTGCATACCTGTTGACGGTAGCAGTCAGCCCGCGTTCGGGATGGACACTTGGTTGCAATGTGCCGACGGCAGTGTTGGTTGGAGATTTTGGGGGTCAGCTATCGCAGCCAATGTTTGTAAGCCAACTGGTTGCTGAGGCAAGGAGCGCGGGGACTCGAAGCGCGAAGCGTACTGAGGTCATCGACGGATACTCAGTACTGGCGTATTATCATGTCGGACTGGGCGCCCCCTTACTCGTGGCCACCGGCAAACGGTTTGACGTTGTAGTCGTTGGCCCAGAGGGACAGGATGGCGTTGCGTGGATGGCTCAAGTCCTGGTGGCCATCCACGGATGGGGTCTTGTTCCGGGAAGCGTAAGGGTGGGCGGTATATTTGAATTCGGCCGAAGCATGAATCCCATAACCGACGTTTGGTGGAGCTACAACCTGACAAGATATCATACCTATTACGCGCTAATGACCCCACGAGGAGCGATTCCGGTCCTGCGATCGATGACCGGGCCTCGCCCTTGACGCTGGCCCTTGGTCCTGACACGCACCGCCAAGCGACCGAGGGGTTCGTGTCGCCGGGGGCTGCGGGAGCGTACTGGGTGCCGGTGCGGTGGCCGCCGGGCGGCGGGGCTACCGCTTCTCCAACGTGCTGATGCGCGCCTCGTGGCTGGCGGCGCTGGCATCCAGGGGCAGGACGTGGGCATTCATCAGGTCACGCTCGCGGTCTTCGGCGTGGCGTTCCACGGCCTCGCGGTGCATGGCGAGTCCATCGCCGAGCGCCTTGATGGCGGCCAGGGCTTTGTCGTTCAGGGCGCCGGCCTCTCTACTGGCGGCCTCGAAGCCTTGGCGGGCCTCCTCGCGGGCGTCGCTGGCCTCGTCGCGGGCCTGGACGGCGACGGAAAGCGCGGCCTCGGCGACGGCGCGGGTGGCCTTGATCTCAGTGGCTAACATGTCAACGCGTTGCCGTGTCTCCGCGTCCCGGGCGTCGGCGCGCTGGTCAATGCGCTGCTCCATGGCTTCCAGGAACGCGCGAAGTTCGGGATCCGGGCCACGGTGGTTCCCCCTTTGGCGACGGTCTGCGGCCGAGGAGTTCGCCGGGGCGGCGGTGGCGTCCTGCCGGTGTCCGGAAGACGCGGCAGGAACCACCGGCTGCGTTGGCGCAGTGAGCGGCTGAGCAACGAGTAGTCGCACTGGCGAGAGCCTCCGCGGTGCCTCGGCGCCACTACTCGCTCCACCGCCGCCCCCACTGGAGCAAAGTATCCTTCGATACGGCCGATACGGCAGCGGGAGGCCGGCAGCGCGTCACGAAGTAACCGCGCAGGAGGAGGGGGCTTGGGATCGGCTCGCTCTGTCTGAGGGGTGCTGGTCTTAATTCCATGCGTTGGATGGGGCAGGGCAACCAGGAGGGATAGAGATGGGGAATGGTGGCCCTGATGATGTCCGGTCTTCCCGGAGGGCGGCATGGAGACCTTCGAGACGCACCTGATTCTGATTGCTGTTGTGCTTCTTACGTGCGGATTTGCGGGGACCTCTCTCGCTGGCTCGTTCACTGGTCTTCGGCATGCCCTTCTGCCCCGGCTGAGCCCTGGGCACCCCGCGATTTGGATCGGGAGGCCAGCGAAGCCGTAGGGCCATACGGCTAGGCGTGATTGGAGCGGTTGGGCTATCCATTTAGGCGGAGTGCCGGCGCCGCGCCAAAGCCGAAACCGCAACAGCGGCAGGGACTTCGGGGAGTCTCTGAGCGATTTCACCGCTGCGGGCCCCGTAATTCCCGGAACTGGCGTAACGGCGCCGTTTCGTCGACCAGGAGGCGTTGGGGCACTCCGCCAAGATGGACACCCCAACTAAACCACCACCGTCTAAAGGCGGTGGGTTCAGTTAGGCCACTGAAAGTCGCAGTATGAGGCTAGAGCCTGCTGAAAAGCAGCCCGCAGCCTAAGCTGCCTCAAGAAGATGACTGAAACTCACTAGGCGGGCAGGACAACACGGCAAGTGTACGTGGTTCTCGCCCACACTACCCCGCACGATAGCACTCTCTCGGCTCATACAGCTCTGCCGGATCAGTTCACGAGTTCTCTGCGCAACCTCGCCCGTCAGCACCTTATACCTGTATTTCGTGATCCACTCGACATGGCACTCGATGCTCTATACGGTATGGATTCCGGTACGGTACAATACTCCAATCCCCATCGCCCCGCACCATGGTATCACCCAACCCCTGTCGGGACAAGCGCTGAAAGCTGTTCGCCTAAAGGCGAAGGTTTTAGACCTGGCGCATTGAACCTGAATCTCACAGTGTCAGCCGGGCGCCGCTGCGCAGAAGGACCCCGCGACGCGAGCGGGTGAGGGCGTGGCGAGGGGCCGGCCCCCGGGCACCAAGGCGACCGGCCGCCCCTTTGCGAAAGTCAGGTTGAAATCAGCCGTGGTCGTGGCCCTCCCCCTGCCTCCCGCGTGCGGGCCGCCCGCTTCATGGCCCGCCGCCGTCTTGTCCTGCGCCAACGATGTGGTACTGCCGAGAGGGGGTGGCCGGGCTCCTGACCGGCGCCCCCGCCGGCATGCCAGGCGAAGGGTGCCGGTGGGGTGCTCACCCGGGCCGTAGGGACCGGTCCGGGATCGGCGGGCTCCTGCGCCGCCATGTGCCCAAGCAGACATCCAGCGGGCCGTACGCCTCCAGGGGGAGCACCCGGGCGATACGACCACGATGGGGGGGCGCCGCCCCGACGGGCGGAGTCGTCGCCTGCCCCCCGGGGCGTGCAGCCTGCCCCCGTCCGATTCCCGGCGTTGCACGCATGGGCGGTCGAAGCACCGTCGCGCGGCGCACCGTCCAAGATTGCCGATTGCACTTCGGCGCGGCGGGCATCGACGACGTGTTCCGGGCGATTGCACGGGCCCCTTGGCGCATGCGGCACTGGCGCCCAACGGCCGGCCGTGGCCGCCCCTGTCTCCGGCGTCAGCCTGCGGGGGGCTGCCTTCGCACGGGGCACCGTCCACCTGAGCGGCGGTCACCCGAGGCGTGGTGGACGTCACCGCCCAGCCGTTACCGGCATCGGAGAGACGCCCGTGCCCTGCCTTGCTCGGCGCCGCTCTTGCGCAGTGCCCCCACGCGGCCACCCGCCATCCTACCCGCGCTCGGTGCACCCCCGCGCCCGACCAGCCACGCCAGCCGTCCCCACGCGGCCCGCCGCCGAGGCCTTCTTCGGCTTGGCATGATGGCTTCGGCGCGGCGTCAGACCATGTACGTGTCGGCCAGGCAGACCCGGTGCGCCTCGCCCGCGATACCGAACTCGGCGAGGAGCAGGTTTGTCTCTCACCGGCTGGTGCACGACGGTTACTGGCTGCGACCCGTAAACGCGTGCCAGAGATGGCGAGATGGCCCGTTCGCTTCCATACGGCCTCGCCCCGTGCTTGCGTTCAGGCCTTGGCTGGTCGCCCTCAAGCGTGTGCGCCAGGGATGAGCAGAACCTTCCCGTCCGTCGAGCGCGACTCCAGGTCCTGGTGGGCCCTGCGCGCCTCGGCGAGCGGGTAGCGGCGGCCGATCCTCACGTCGAGTTTCCCGCTCGCGATCAGTTGAAAGACGGCGCTCGCCCGTTGTTGCAGTAACGCGGGCGTCCGCGTGTAGGTGACGAGCGTCGGCCGCTGCACGTACAACGATCCGGCCGGCGAGAGCCTCGCGAGGTCGAAAGGGTCAGGTTGGCCGCTCGCCGCGCCGTAAAGGATCATCCGCCCCGCCGGCCGGAGGGCCGTTAGACCTTCCAGGAAAGTGGCCCTGCCGACACCGTCATAGACGGCCGCCACGCCTTCGCCTCGGGTGATGTCACGAACCCTGTCGGCGAAACCCTCGTAGCCGACCACCTCGTCGGCACCGGCGCCTCGGGCCAACTCTGCCTTTGCGACGGTCGAGGTGGTCCCGATCACCCGTCCTCCGCGCAGCTTCGCCAGCTGTGTCAGGAGCCGGCCGACACCACCTGCGGCCGCGTGGACCAACACCCAGTCGCCGTCGTCGATCGGGTACGAGTCATTCGACAGGTAGTGGGCGGTCATCCCTTGCAGGAGCGCAGCCGCAGCGATCTCGTTCGGTACGCCGTCGGGGATGGGTACGAGCTTATCCCGCGGCGCCGCGACTCGCTCGGCGTAGCTACCGGGCACCGCCACCCACCCCACGCGCTCGCCGGTACCGGCGATCACCCCGGCCCCCTCCACGCCCAGGATCGCCGGGGGCGGCGCACCGTAACCAAGACCTTTGCGCTCGTAAACGTCCCTGTAGTTGACGCCGACCGCCGCGACCTCCACGGACACCTCGCCCGCCGCCGGTGACGGGTCGGGCACATCCCGGAGTTCCAAGACTTCGGGCCCGCCATTCGTGTCGAAGACTATCGCGCGCACGACCGGATCCCCCCTTGCCTTGGGCCTCGGATGGCATCCGTATGAACGGCTCGGGTACCGGAGGGACGCGGATGATGCCACCGTGCCCCCCGTGATCGGGGTCACGCTCCAGTTCGGGACCGGCCACGCGGGCTATTGCTACCCTAAGCACTTCCTGATCCTAGGATGGGCCGCTGCCGTCGAGGCCCCGTGCATCCCCGTTCATAGCGACCAAACGCCTCTTGCCGAAGGCGTGACCCCTCATCCACAACCGCTTCCGTCCCCAGTCGCTACCAGTGCTCAGGACCGTACTATGATCCGCTCCCGCAC
>DAHWHT010000180.1 GCA_027335515.1 Clostridia bacterium | reverse complement strand
GGAACCAGCCGAGAGGGGATGGGTGAAGCCGGGCGTCCAGCCTATCCATGGCTGTGTCGGTCCCTCCCTGGAGCATCTGCAATGCTGTGAGTCTCGACGCGAGTCTCGATAGCTGTATCGAGTGTCGTCCCATATTTGGTTAGGGCCCCGTCGGGGTTTCCGGGGGGAAATTCCCAGGCGATGTCGTACTGTGCCGGAAAGTGGCGAGGTGGGTTTGAACTTGGTGACCGCTGGCGGCCGAGTGCGGCTCCTGCTAGTGGAGGACGAGGCGCTTTACCGCGACCTCCTGCAGGTGGCGCTCGGGCGGGATTCAGGCCTGGCGGTCGTGGGGGCCTTCGCCGATCCCCGGGAAGCGTTGGCGGTCGGGCCGGATCTCCAGCCCGACGTGGCGCTCCTGGACGTGGAGTTCGGGGACGCGTTGAACGGGGTGCAACTCGGACTGATGCTGCGTCGGCGCCTGCCCGCGATGGGCATTGTGCTGTTGTCCAACCACTCGGAGCCCACGTTCGCGACGACGCTGGGTGTGCAGGGCCTAGCCGGATGGTCGTACCTGCTCAAGAAGTCGTTGCAGGACGTGGAGACGCTGCGGCGGGCCATCCATGGTGCGGCCCAGCAACATGTCGTTCTCGATCCTGCCGTCGTCTCCGCTCTGCGCCCAGACCAGCGGGGGCTTCTGGCGACCCTGACCGCTCGTCAGTACCAGATTCTCGGACTGATCGCCCAGGGTTTGGGGAACGCCGCCATCGCTGAGACGCTCGGTCTGGCGGAGAAGTCGGTGGAAAACCAGATCAATCTCTTGTATCAGCAGTGTGGTGTTGGGGGCCGAAGCACGGGCATGCATCCGCGGGTGCACGCCACGCTCCTGTACTTGCGGGAGAGCCGTATCGACACCGGTCGGGGCGCGTAGGTGTTGACACCCTTGGCGGACGGTTGCGGGTCCGGTTATCCTGCAGTCGGATCATGGCCGGGACGATGCGTCCTGGAGGGAGTCCGCCTGTGCCTTGCACCGTTCTTCTGGTCGATGACCAGCTCGACTTTTTGTTTTGGGCAGAGGAGATGCTTTCCGGGCACTCGGAATTGGCCGTGGTGGGGCACGCGACCAGCGGAGCCCAGAGCCTGGAGGCCGTGGCCGAGTTGGATCCCCACGTGGTTGTGTTGGATGTTCTGATGCCCGACATGACCGGGTTCGAGGTGGCGCGGCGCCTACTTGGCGAGCGGCCCGAGGTCCGCGTCGTGCTGGTCAGCGCCTTTGCCGATCCTGGCTACGCGGACATGGCGATCCAGGTCGGAGCGGCCGGGTTCATCCCCAAGAAAGCCTTCTCGGATAGTGCGTTGTGGAGCATGGTGCGGTCGATTCCCTGACCCGTGCGCATCGCGGACATCCAAAGCGCGCCCGTCGTCATCGTGGCGGTTGTCTCGGCTGAACGCCGGAGGCTTCAACGCCTTGGGATGGTGCGGCCCATTTCTTTTCCGTCACTCCCCCCCCGCAGGCCCAGGGGAATCCGGCTCCCCTACCTGCAGCGGTAGGGTGACGGTGACCACGGATCCCTTCCCGGGGGTGGATTGGAACGTCCAGTGGCCCTGCAGCGGTTCGACATAGTGGCTGATGGTGTGGAAACCCAACCCGCACTGGACCGTGGCCGGGTCGCAGCCGGATCCCTCATCGCGGACCGTCAATTGCAGCATGCCGGGGTTGGGGCGCTCGACGTTCAAGGTGATCGCGGCCCCTGCGGCGTGGCGCGTGGCGTTGCCCATGGCGGCCTCGGCGCAGCGGTAGAGGGCAAGGCGGACCGGCGCGGCGATGCGGTTTTCCAGCAGGTCATCTAAGAGGCGAACTTCTGGGTCGACGCGCAGGTCGACCGTCGTCGGAGGGCCCGCATCGAGCACCAGGCTTTGCAGGGCGGGGACGAGGCCGAGCTGCAACGCCGCGGGGTGCAGGCGGTGGCTGACCCGTCGCACGTCCTGTTCGCGGATGGCGTCGAGGTCGGCCCGGGCGGCCTCCAGCACCTGTGCGGCGTGCGTGGGGTTGGTGTGCAAATCGGCGAGGCTCTGACCAAGTCGGTGCCAGACGACCAGCAGGCGGGTCTGCACATGACCGTGGAGTTCTTCAGCGATGTCCTGGCGCAACCGTTCCTGCGCTTCGGTCACCAGGTGTCGCGTGCGGTGCAACTCGGCGACGTGGGCACGGAGTTCCTCAACCAGTCGCTCGTTTTCCAGCGTCAGTGCCGCCTGGCGGGCAAACGCTTCGCAGGTGCGTTCCTGCGCATCGGACAGGCGGCGCGGCGAATGAAAGACGAGGGATCCAACGATCTCGTCGCCACAGGGAAGGGGGCAGATCAGGACGTGCCGCATCCCGGCCAACTCGCCCACCAGCCAGAGGATGCGGTTGTCGACCACCCCGCGGGCCACTTCGGAAAGTGGGATGCTGACCGTGCGGCCTTCTATGTATACCTGGCGATGCACGGGATTGGTGTGGATGGGTATCTCGACCGCCTCGGGCGCAAAACCGGGGTAGCGCGCTTGGACGGCGGCCATGGCCCGCTGCAGGATGGGTGAGCCCAGGTCGGACCATGCCACCTGGCGCACCACGCCGGCTTCCGGGTGGAAGCGGGTCATCTGCACCCAGCGGGCTCCGGTGGCGGCGCGGGCATTCTCCACGATGTTGCGGTAGACGCGTTGCTGGTCCATGTCGTCCCTTCAGTGGACAGCCTCTGCGCTGTGCTGCCTCGTCATTCGACAGTGGTAAGCGATTCGAGGGGGATGCGGACGAATCCTGGCAGGTTTTGCGGCGGGCCGGGTGTTGGCACCCTGGAGGAGATCTCTGGTAGCCGTTATAACCTTGTACCAGGAAGGGTCTCATCGGGATGAACCGCTCGTGAGGATGGAGGGGCCGGCCGGGGGCCAGGGTCTGAAGGTCGTGGTTTGTGTTTGGGGGCTTGGGGGAGATGGCCAGCATGCCGACGACGCAGGGCACCTTTGGTCAGGTGTTGGAGATGACGGAGGCTGCCCTGTTTGTCGGGCGGACCGCCGAGTTGGCGCGGCTGGAGGAGGCCCAGGGGAGCGTCCGGCCCGGTCCGGCCGTCGCGTACGTGCATGGGGCGACCGGGATCGGCAAGTCCGCCCTGCTGCGTGCCTGCGGTCGACACGCCGTCGCGCGCGGGGCCGCGGTGATCGCCCTGGACGCCGAGGCGGTCGCCGCCGGCCGCGAGTCGGTGCTGCGCGGCTTGGCGGCCGGCACCGAGGTGGCGACGCGCGAGGGTCCTGTGGCGATGGAAGAGGCGGTGGCGGCCGTCAACGAGATCGCTCGCGAGCGTGGGTTGGTCGTGCTGTTGGACGGCTACGACGAGATGCGCGAGCACGAGGGCTGGCTGCGCAGCGACGTCTTCACCCAGCTGGGCACGGGCAGTTTTGTGGTGCTGGCGGGACGCATGCCGCCCTATCGGCTCTGGAGCACGGATCTCGCTTGGCGCTCCGCCGTCTTGGACATCCCGCTGTCGCCGCTGGTCGAGCAGGACGCGGAGGCGTTCTTGACTTCCTGTGGGGTGGAGGACGCGCGCTGTCGGAGCGAGGCCTACGCCATTTCGGGCGGCCATCCCCTGTTGCTGGTGCTGGCGGCGAACGCACTGACCAGCGGCGTCACCAGCGGCCGGATCCGCCTGGACGACGGGGTGCGCATCGCATCCTTCCTCTTGGAACATTTGCTCCACCCGGGGTCCCAGCGCCAGGGGTGGCGGGCGGGCGCCGGAGCGGCGGACCTTGATGCCCTGCTGGCGGTCGCGGCGTTGCTCCCGAGTTTCGAGCGCGATATCCTGAACACCATGATCGGCCGGCGCTGCGTCGATGGCGCCTGGGCCAAGTTGATTGCGTTGCCAGTGATTTCTTACGCGGACGGCCGGTACGGCATCCCTGGCTCGCTGCGCGAACGTCTGCGGCGCGTGGTGCTGCGCGAGCGTCCGTGGGCCGAGCGGCTCTGGCGGCGACGGGCAGTGGGCTACCATGTGTCCGCCGCGCGGGCCGATCGGACCGATACCGACGGCGGACAGCGCTGGCGGGCGATCGCCGAGCTTGCCCGGGAGGCCCCCTGGTACGGGCGGTTGCACCCGGAGGAAGAAGCGGATGGCGCCTGGCAGTGCGCCAGCGGGGTGACGCCCTCTGACCTGGAGGCGCTGATCGTCTGCGGAAGTGCCGCGACGGGGGACGATGCGGACATCGTGCGCCGTCGCCTGGCCAGTCGGGTCGCGCGGGCCGCGGATGGCTTCGTGGTGGCGCGGCGGGCGGATGGCGCCGTTGCCGGCTATATCGTTGTGGAGGCGCTGGGTGGGCGGGATGCCTCGGGCCTACCGGCGCCGCTACGCACCTGGTCCATGGCGGGCAACGTCGTCCACTGGCGCGATGCGTCCTGGACGGATCCCGCCTGCGTCCCGTCCCTGGTGCGCGAGGCCCTGACGGCGGTCACCCACCACCGGCGCGTGGTCGTGTCCAACGGTGCGCCGGAGATGCGGGCTGTGCTGGAGCCCCTTGGGTTCACCCCGGTGGAAGGCCTGAGCGATACCTGGACGCTGGACTGGTCGCGGGACGGCTTCGGTGTCTGGTTGGAGCGGATGGGTTGCCTCTTGCCTCAGGGGGTCAAGTCGCCGGGCGATTGGGCGAAGGCCACCAAGGACGTGCTGATGGCTCTGAGCGACCCGGAGGAGTTGGTGCGCACCGCCGCGGCCGACTGGTTTGTGGCGCTTGGTGGGCAGCGCGTTCCGGCCTCCATCCGCCGCTGGGTTCTGGACGCCCTGTCCAGCGCCGAACTCGGGGAGAGCCCGGTTTCCGGCCGTATGCTCCTGACCACCTACTACGTCCAGCGGGTGGGTACCCATGAGGCGTTGGCCGAGCAACTCGGCCTGCCGCGGGCCACATACTTCCGCTGGCACCGCCAGACGCTGGAACGGCTTGGGGAGTGCCTGTTCGGCTGAAGTGGGGCTGAACCACCCCACGTCAATGAAGGCGCTGACCGCCTCGCCCGCCAAGTCGCGGTGCGTTCCTTGGTGTCTGGGGAGGGACGACGGTGGCGTCGCGGGGTACGTTGGTGCAGGTCGTGGACGGCGGTCGCGGCGGCGCCGTCCGGGTCGTCCGGCAGTTGACGCAACTTACCGAGTACACGCACGTGGTGGTTCTCAGTGGACCGGCCATCGAGCCTTGGGAGAACCACGCCGGTGTCACCGTGTACCGCGCGCCGGAGAGCTTGCGGCAGTTCATTCCGTGGTTTGCATCGGTTTTGCGGCAGACCGGCGGCCGGTCGCTGGTCCTGGCGCATCGTGAATGGTCCAGGTGCAGCCTGGCCTGCATGCTCACCGGGACGCGCCTGGCCTGCGTCAGCCACGGCGCCAGCGCCCATCCGGAGACGGGGTGGCGAGATCGCCTCTACCGCATGGTTCTGCGCACCCGCCCCGTGATCGCCGTCGGTGCCGATGTGGCAGATGTGCTTCGAAACCATTTCGGGGTACGCAGCCTGATCGCCAACAACGGTGTGCCGATCTATCCGACCACCCCGCCTGCGCCCACGCCCCCGCTGCGGTTGGTGTATTGCGGCCGGCTCGAGCGGGTGCAGAAGCTCCCCGATGTCGCCATCCATGTGGTCGCGCGGTTGCGCGAGGCGGGCGTGGACGCGCGTCTTTCGATGGTGGGGGATGGGCCGGCCAAGGCGGACCTCATGGAATTGGCCCAGTCTCTGGGGCTGGCCGAGGCGGTGCACTTCACAGGATGGGTGAACAATCCGCTGGACCATATCCGTGAAGCCAATGTCCTCGTGCATTCCAGTCGCTGGGAAGGAAACTTCCTGACCATGATGGACGCCTTGATGTTTGGGCGACCGGTCGTCGCAAGCTCGGTGCCCGGCATCCGCATGCACCAGGGGGCAGCCGGGTTGCACCTTGTGTCCCCCGGAGACGACGTCGCTGGCTTTGTTGCGCATCTGCGGCGTTTGGCCACGGCTTCCGCCGAGGAGGCGCAACGCTCGTTTGAGACCATTCGGGCGCATGCGATCGAAGCCTTTTCGGAGGCCCATATGCTCTCCCAGTGGTCCGACGTGCTTGCCGGTGTGGCTGCGCCACGCCCACATACTCCCTGAGAATGGACCGGGCTGCTGCTTCCATCGGGTCCGTCTCAGGCGCACCCGGAGTCAGTATGGGGTGCCTGCACGGACGGTTGTTGGTGCCAACGTCCATACCGGGTACCCTGAGTACGCGGCCCTGGCCGGTGCGGGACGGGCGGTCGGACCCGCGGGGTGGGTCGGAGGGGTGGGGGCGTGCGTCCGGAGGCCTTGGCCCTGGCGATCGAGACCAGTTGCGATGAAACCGCTGCGGCGGTGGTGGCGCGCGATGGCCGGGTGCGGTCGAGCGTGGTGGCCAGCCAGGCCGCACTGCATGCCCGCTACGGTGGGGTCGTGCCGGAACTCGCGGCCCGCCGGCACGTGGAGGCGGTGCTGCCGGCGGTCGACACGGCACTGACGCAGGCGGCCATCGCGTGGCCGGACCTGACGTTTGTGGCCGTCACGCGCGGTCCGGGTCTACCGGCGGCCCTGCTGGTCGGGCTGGCCGCGGCTAAGGCGATGGCCTTCGCCCGGGACCTGCCCTTGGTCGGGGTGAACCACCTGGCCGGCCATGTCTGGGCCCACCGCCTGGACGCGGCTCCCAGCCTTCCCCGCCCGGCGGTCTGCCTCGTCGCCTCCGGGTCGCACACCGACCTGTGTCTGCTGCCGGAGGGTGGAGGGCTGCGGCTGCTCGGTACGACGGTGGACGATGCCGCCGGCGAGGTGTTTGACAAGGTGGCGCGGCTGCTCGACCTCGGCTATCCCGGGGGGCCCGCGATCGAACGCGCGGCGCGCCAGGGCGACGCTCGGGCCGTGGCCTTCCCGCGGACCCTGCGCGCCCTGCGGTCTCCCGCCGGCCGCACCCGGGTGGTGGGTGGCCCTTACGCCTTCAGCTTCAGCGGTTTGAAGACCGCGGTCGCCGTACGGCGCGAGGCATGGCCCGGCGAGGCGGTGGCCGACGTCGCGGCATCGTTCCAAGCCGCTGTGGTGGAGACCCTCGTCAAAAAGACCCTCGCGGCCGCGCGGGACCACGGCGCCGCGGGGGTGCTGCTGGCGGGCGGGGTGGCGGCCAACGGACCGCTGCGGACGGCGATGGCCGAGGGCTGCGCGCGGGCGGGGCTCGCACTGCGCGTGCCGCCCCCGTGGTGCTGTACGGATAACGCGGCCATGATCGGTGCCGCCGGTTGGGAGGCTTGGGCCGCCGGCCGACGGGACGGATGGGATCTGGACGCGGAGCCTGATTTGCCCCTGGAACTCTGACGGTCGGGGGCGAGCGAGGTGGCGCGGCGGGTTGGGGCTATACAAGTGCGAGGCGGTCGTGCTGCGCGCCGACCCGTTCGCCGAGGCTGACCGCTTGGCGGTGCTGCGTTCGCCTGAGCTCGGCAAGGTGCGGGCGGTGGCCCGCGGTGCGCAGCGTGGGCGCGGACCCCTGTGTGCCGCGGTCCAGCCGTTTGTCAGCGGCAGCTTCGTGCTGTGGCAGGGACGGTCGTTGGACGGGATTACCCAGGTGGAGGTGCGCACGGCCCATCGCGGCCTGTCGCAGAATCTGGACGCCATGCTGGCAGCCAGCTTCTGCTGCGATCTCAGCGACGCCTTCACCGAGGAACGCCAGGAGGCCCAGGCGCTTCACGGCATGCTCCTGGCCGCCCTGGGTTGGATCGAGGCCAATCCCGATCCGGCCGTCCTGCAGGTGGCACTCCGATGGTTTGAACTGGTGGCCCTGGCGGCCGC
>DAHWHT010000179.1 GCA_027335515.1 Clostridia bacterium | reverse complement strand
AATACCGGATGCGGGCGGGTAGGCCCGGGGGGAAGTCCGGTGAACCCACGCGATGCGGCTAGCGGCTATTGGTAGCTATTGGTCCCGCCGGATTCCCGGTTTTCTACGAGCAACGACACGGATGGCGACAGCGGCTGGTGGGAGCGCATGAGTGAGGGACTAGGATGGCTGACCCATTTTTCCAACGCGCCGCACCATCGATATACCGAACAAATGCAATTCCTGCGAGAATTTCCGGCATACACGACGGAAGCGGATGCCGACCGCCTTGCCCTCTGGTACTCGCGCGGGGACGCCTCCCAGCGTCTCCTGCTGCGCGCCGCACCCGGAGGGGTGACTGTTCACGGTGATGTCGCTGCCGCGCAACGCGTTTTCCATGTCGACGCCCCGCCGCTCTTCCCCATCGCCTCCTTGCCGGCCGAACCCCCCGCCCACCGCATCCTGTATCGCCGCTACGCCGGGATCCGCCCGGTCCTGTTCGCGGACGCGTTCGAAGGCATTGCCTGGACTATCCTTGGCCAGCAGGTCGCCGTGGGGTTGGCCGGGCGGCTGAAGAGAAACGTGGCCAGCCGCTATGGCCGGCGGGTCGATGGCATATTCGGACCGGTCACTCTGTTTCCCCGTCCAGGCGACCTGGCAGCAATCTCCATAGATGATTTTCGCGCCCTGCAACTCAGTCGTCAGAAAGCAGCGACACTGCTCGCCATCGCACACAGTATGAACGTGGGGCAATGGCGCCCTGACGTGCTCTACGAGCAACCGACTGACGCGGCGATCGCCGAGTTGCAGCGATTCCGGGGTATCGGGCCGTGGTCAGCCGAATATATCCTGCTGCGCGTAGTTGGCCATCCCGATGTGTTGCCCGCCGGGGATGTGGCTTTGCAGCGCGCCTGGACGCGCCTCACGGGGGCAACGACCCGACTGGGGGAAGCGGACCTGCGCCACGCTGGGGAAGCGTGGGCGGGTTGGCGCAGCGATTTCGCGTTTTACCTGTGGTTGGACAACTTGGCCACCCGAGCGCCCAGGCCCACTCACCTTGCGCGCTAGCGGCAGTTCAAGCGTTCGTTGGAACTTCGCGACCCTGCGGGCGCACATCCGTCTTCGGCACCCTTCGGACCCGCCGCAACCCGTCGGCCCACTGCTTCAGCAGACCGATGCTCGGCCAGCCCGTGGACCAGCGTGCCGAGCGTGACATGCTCCTCGGGCAGCCTGCGGAAGCCGGCTTGGCGCCGCCGCGCCTCCGCGGCGATGGCGGCCACTCACTCCCGACCGGTGCGGCCACGTGCCGCCGACAGGCACTGCTCCAAGGGGTATCTGGCCGGTACGGCCGTCTGCAGCCGCTGCGCCCACGCCTGTGGGACAAGACCTAATGACGCGGGCGCCCTAACGCTGCGCGGGCCGGCGGGATGCGCGGCGCCAAAGGGAAGCCACGATCTGCATCCGTGCCGCAAACGTGGAGTGCGATCTCAAGCGCCGACCACTTGATGGGGAACGGCGGTACATGCAGCCGTTCAGGGGCCACCGCTCGCAAGGCTCGGCGCAATTGGCAGGGTCCGTCCGCGAAGGAAGTGATCAGTGTCCACCATCGTCTTTCCCCCCTCGCGCGGTCCCACTGTGGATATCCCACTGCAGGGAGTGGCCGCTGCCATCGCCGGCATACGTTCGGCCGTGGCGCGGGGGGACCGGTCGAACAGAGGAACGGTCTGTGACGTGGGACGGGCCCTGATGTGAAGTCCCGAACCCCGTCCGGCGTGTTCGCCGACGGACGACGGATCTCTTTCGCGTTTCACCGGGCCCCAACCGTGCTCAGATACGGGCGTCCTCGAGTTGTGGCCACCAGGGTGCGGACCACGTGGAACTCAGGGGCCGATGCCTGGATCTGACGCGCGGCAGGCGTCTCCCGTGGGCAACGGTCTGCGCAGACCGTCATTCCACCGCCCGGATATCCCGCCCACGCGTCTCCGCCAGGGCGGGGCTGGAGACAATGGCAATGACCGCGCCGGCGAGACCCAGCCCGAGTGCAGGTCCGACCGCGCCGCCGGTCAAACCGATCGCCAGAAACGGCAGGAGGCTCCCGCCCAGGCCTCGCCCGGCGTAGTACACGAGGTTTTCGGCGGTGGCGCGCAGCCGGGTCGGGTAGAGTTCCCCCAGCCAGACGCCCACGACGCCGATCGAACCGCACCCGAAGTTGATGGTCAGAAGTGCCCAAAACAACGGCCACAGCCAGAACGAGGAGCCCAGGGGGGAACGCCAGCTTAGCAAGTAGGATCCATATCCGAGCAGGGCGATGACGGAGAGCGCCACAGCGGCGACGCGCCTACCGCGGCCGTCCGCCACCGCACCTGCCGTCAGCGAACCGCAAAACAGTGCCGCGTACCCGATGAGGAGGACCTCAGTCACCCCTCCCGGGGGGAGGTGATGCACCTTGGAGAGGAGCGTGGGCTCATAGAGCACCAGCGAATAGTTGACGTAAAAGATGCCGGTTGAGACCACGCAGGCGATGACGGTCCGGGCCGTGAACCTACCGCGGAACAGGCTTGTGGTAGACCCAGAAACGGCCAAATCGCGGGGTAGCCGACCCTGTCGGCGCGCCTCCGCGTACTCGCGCCACAGCGGTGATTCCGGCATCACCAGCAGCACCGCCAGCCAGATGGCCAGGCTGCACGATCCCACGACCGCGTAGGCCATGCGCCAGGCTTGGGGGTTCCCGGCCGAGATATGCGTCGTCAGGTAGCCGACGAGTGTCGTAAACACGATGCCAACGACAAACATGTTCTGCACCAGCGCACCGAGGATCCCTCGCCCCTTTTTTGCCCAGAGTTCGTTGAAGATGGCGAAGGCGGCTCCGAATTCCCCGCCGATACCGAAGCCCGCGACCACACGCGTGGCGGTGAACGTCGCGAGGCCGGGTGCGAATGCACCCGCCAGGGTGGCCGCACCATAGAGGAACACCGTCACGAGCATTGTCACCCTGCGCCCGAACCGGTCGCCGATGGGACCGAAGAGGAGACCTCCGACCAGCGAGGCGAGACCCTGGAGCGTATTGATCGCCACGATCGCAGGGATGCCGACGTGGAAATCGTGGGCCAGGCTTGGGAAGAAGTAGGCCAGCAGCGTCAGTTCGGCGCCATCGAACACGGTGGCCAGCAACGTGAAGAGAAGCAGGCGCCTGCGCGTCCCCGAACTGATGCTCCCCGACTGCACCGCCGGTGTCTCAGCGTTCACGCATCGATCCCGGCCATAATGGCCCCCCCTGCGGACATCTCTCGATCCTCAGACCGCGGCGGTTCCGTCTACACTGAGGCCCTGGCCAACGAGCCTCTGCCGCCACGGTTTCGGGCGGCAACGGGCAGGCCTTCCAAGGGATGCCGCCAGGCCCAAGGACAGCCTACGGCGGCGGCCCCCTCGTCCGCCAGGCCAAAGCAGCCCGGCTCTCCCGCGCCTCAGCCTTCGCTCGCTCTTACACCACTGGTTGAGACGCTGCACTGAGGCGGACCGCCCTGGTGTGTGGTCGGGCTCTCTCAGGCGACGCACGGGTCAGACCACCGGGGTCGGCTCGGGACGTCCTTGCCGGAGGCGAGCGGAGATGGTTGCCACGCGTGCGCCCAGGTAGTGCGCTGCGGCCAGCACTTCGGGCGACGGTTCGGGCAGGCCGTGGGCCGCAGTGGCACTCACCCCGAAGGGGTTGCCACCGGCCACCACCGACGGATGCGCAAATCCGGGGGGCGCCAGGATGCACCCCCAAAGGCTCAGCATCCCGTACAGGCTGAGAAGGGTCGCCTCATGCCCGCCGTGGAGGTGCGAGGCCGCGGTGAAGCCGGCGGCCACCCGATCGGCAAAACGTCCGCGGTTGCCGGCGGAGGCGGTGGTATCAAAGAAAAACTTCAATTGGGCGGCGATGCCGCCGTGTCTGGTGGGCGTACCGAACACATATCCGTCGGCCCATTCCAGGTCTGCCTGGTCCGCCAGGGGAATCTCTCGTGTCGCCCGGTGGTGGGCTGCCCAGGCCGGGTTGGCTTCGACCGCACTTTCGCCAACGAGTTCCCTGATCTGCCGCAGCCGCACGTCGGCATCAGCCTGCGCGGCGCCTTCGGCGACGGCGCGTGCGAGCCGGTAGACGGTGCCGGTGGCGCTGTAGTAGATGACGGCGATCTTCGGCCGGTCCACGCGACCACTCTCCTTGGCTGGGCGTCCGTTCGGGCTGGAGAGGCTCCGCGTCACCATGGGTCTCGCTGCCGGGGAGATCGGGTGCCTGATCGCGGGCAACGGTACCGGCCCGCCCTCAATGCTGTCCAGTGGCCATTCGTACGGATGCGGCAAGCCATTCGGGCCCGGAGCGGGTTTGTCGGATGTACACCCGCCACCGTCCACGTTACCTCGTGCGCCCGGGCCTATGCTGTGATGTTCGTCACTGTCCGGCCGACCTTCCGGATGTATACCGGACAGAGCGACCACCCCCGCTCCCGAGGGGGACGGGCCCATGTGGCATTGCTGATATGCGGCCGCATCCCCGTTCATCGTCGGCGCCGGCTCGCGTCCCCCCGCCAATGGCCCCGTCCCGCTGAAGGGATCGCGTACGGAAAGGGCGATGCCCGTTGAGAGAGCGGAATCGATCGCTGTACGATCCCCGTGCGGAGCACGACGCCTGCGGCGTCGGGTTCATCGCCAGCACCCTCGGACCGTCGCACGACATCCTGCGCGCGGGCCTCTCGGCGCTCGGATGCCTCACGCATCGTGGGGCAGCAGGGGCTGACGCCGAGACGGGTGACGGCGCCGGCGTCCTGACGCAGGTGCCACAGGATCTGTTCACCGAGGAATTCGCCCTGCAGGCTTGCCGGCGCCGAGCGCCCGGAGCCGTCGGCGTTGGCGTGTTGTTCCAGCCGCGGGCCGAGCCCGAGCGGGCGCGCACCCGCCTGGCGGCCGAGACCGCCCTCCGTGTGGAGGGTCTCACCGACTTCGTCTGGCGCCCCGTACCCGTCGACGAGACGGTCCTCGGACGCCAAGCCCGGAACGGTTGCCCGGTCATCGAGCACCTGTTGGTCGCACCGCCGGACACCGAGACCGACGGAGCGTTCGAGCGCCGCCTATATCGTGCCCGCCGGCGCACGGAGGGCGACTTCACGCGGT
>DAHWHT010000176.1 GCA_027335515.1 Clostridia bacterium | reverse complement strand
CGGCGCGCGCCGCGCGCCGCCCCCTGGCCACCGCTTCGCCGTAAGCAACGCTGAACGCCTCCGCGCGACCCGTCCAGGCCGAGGTCGCACCGGAATCGACGATCCGGCCTCCGGCCAGCACCGCATACCGTTGGGCGAGGCGCAGCGACCCCGCCAGATCGTGGGAGACGAGCACGGCGGCCCCGCCCGCGTCCCGCAGCGCCTCCAACCGCCCCTGCAGCGCTCGCCCGGCCTCCGGATCCAACCCGGCCGCCGGCTCGTCCGCCAACACCAGGAGCGGATCGCCGAGCCAGGCCCGGCAAAGGCTGACCCGCTGCACCGTGCCGCGCGAACATTCCCCGATCGGACGCGCCGCCACCGCGCCCAGCCCGGCCTCCACCAGCGCCGCGCGCGCCCGGGCGCCCGGATCGGCCAGGCCAAGGAGGCGGGCGTAGTAGGCGAGGTTTTCCTGAGCCGTCAGTTCGTCGAAGAGGTAGCTGCCGTGGCCGATCACGCCCACCCGCTGCCATGGCGATCCCGCGTCCTGCGGCGGCCGCCCCCACCACCACACCTGTCCGGCCTGCGGGCGCACCAATCCGGCCAACAGACGCAGCAGGGTCGACTTCCCCGCGCCGTTGGGCCCAAGCAGGGCGAGCACCTCACCCGGACCGACTTCCAGGCCCACCCCTGCCAGGACGCTTCGCACCCCATACCCAAAGGACAAACCGTGCGCCGCCAGCACCAGCCGACGTCCGGCCGCATCCTCCCGCGACGCCATGCCCCCATCCCCGCCCACGCCGGCCGCGTTCAGTGGGCCGCCGGGGCCGGGGGATTCCATTGGGCCCCGCTCTGGCCCGGCGGGGTCGCCGAATAGTTGGAGGGGCACTTGACCAAGACCTGACGGGCATCAAAGACACCCGTGGCGCCGACGGTGCCGGCCACGACAACGGTGATGCCCGGTTTGAAGGCATTGGGCTCGACACCGTGATAGATCACGCGTAGCGGCGCCGTTGACCGGCTGCCGGGGGTGCCGGGAGGTGCGACCAGGGTGAATTGCAACACGCCGGCGACGGGATCCCAGTGGATCGGGCCGGCAAGGTTGCCGTTGATCTGCACAAACGGGTGGACGCGCGACGCGGGTAGGGCGCGGAACTGCGCCAGGGTGTAATAGTAATTGGAGGCGGCTCGAATGGCCGTCACCATGAGCAACACCACCGCGACCCCGATACCGCCGGCGGCCAACGCCAGGCGCAACCTGCGGGGCATGCGCATCCCCCTAACGGAATCCCCGGCCCGCCCCAGTATAGCCGCCCGCGCGCCCAGGACAAACCCCCGGCGCATCGGGCGCCTGTTGCCGCGGGTTGGATCGGCGATCGTCCACTCAGACCCTACGCGGCACGACGCCCGGGTGCCACACGGTGGACAAGCCGCAGAGGCCGAGGGAAGGTGGCTACGAGGCTTCGAGCGCCCTGGCGACCAGCGGCGCCACCTCCCACGGCAGGGCGGCCACGGCGACCCCCGCCGCCTCCAGGGCCTGGCGCTTGCTGGCAAAGGAGCCGCGGCCCCGCTCGATGATCGCGCCGGCATGGCCCATGCGCTTGCCCTCAGGGGCGCTGGCACCCGCCAGGTAGGCGACCACGGGCTTTTCCATGCCCTTGATCAGTTCGGCGGCCTCCTCCTCGGCCGTCCCCCCGATCTCCCCCACAAGGACGATGGCGCGCGTGGTGTCGTCGCGCGCAAAGCGCTTGAGCACGTCGACAAACCCCAATCCCACCACCGGGTCGCCGCCCATACCCACCACCGCGCTCTGGCCAAGGCCGGCGGTGCTGAGTTCGGCGACCAACTCGTAGGAAAGCGTGCCCGACCGGGCCACAACCCCGACCGGACCGGGACGAAAGATGCGGCCGGGGGGAATCCCCATCTTGGTGCGGGCTTCGGGGACACAGATACCGTACGTGTTGGGACCGATGACCACCGAGCCGCGCTGCGCCGCGAAGGCCATGACGTCCATTGCGTCGTGGACCGGAACGTGTTCGGCGATGATCACGACCGGGTTCAGGCCCGCGTCCAGCGCCTCCAGGGCGGCGTCGCGCGCAAACGGAGCCGGCACAAACAGCACCGCCGCCGTTGCGCCGCGCTTGTCCACCGCCGCCTCCACCGTATCGTAGACCGGCACTCCAGCAACCTCGGCACCTCCACGTCCGGGGGAGACACCCGCGACGATGCGTGTGCCGAACTCCAGCATCTGTTGCGTGTGGAAGGCGCCCTGACGACCCGTGATGCCCTGCACCAGGACCTTGGTCTTCTCGTCGACGAGGATGCCCATGGGCCACCATTCCTCTCGTGGTTGGTGCGGGGGATCCGGGAGGGCGCAGCACGAGGGGCGCCAGACCGTACCCGAGCATGGAGGATGCGGCGGGTGCGGAGCCTGAGCCCACGGGCGGCACGCCTGCAGATCCGTGCTTCACCCGGTCCTCCGCCTCACGTTCCGCCGGCCAGCGCGACGGCGCGCTCCGCCGCCGTCCGCATGTCCGTGAAGGCGTCGATACCGGACGCGCGCAACAACTCCGTACCCTCCTCCTCGTTGGTCCCCACCAGACGCACCACCAGCGGAACCTGCAGCGCACCGCCGGCCTGAACCGACAGGATCGCGCGCGCAACCTCGTCACAACGGGTGATACCGCCAAAGATGTTGATCAACACCGCGCGGGGTCCGGTCGCCAGCAGCAACTCCAGGGCCTGCGCCGTCGGTCCGGCCGCCGCGCCGCCGCCCGCATCCAGGAAGTTCAGCGGCCGGCCGCCAAAGTGGCGCAGGACGTCGAGGGTGGCCATCGTGATCCCGGCCCCATTGGCCATCACCGCGATATCGCCATCCAGTTGAACGAAGGCCAACCCCAGCGCCCGGATCTTGGCCTCCAACTCGGTCGCCTCACTCGTACGCGGCAGGTCCGGCTGACGCCCGGCCGCCACCGCGTCGTCGTCGACGTTGAGCCGGGCGTCCGCCGCCATCAGCCTGCCGTCAACGACGGCCAGCGGGTTGCACTCCACCAACTCGGCGTCGCGCTCCCGCGCCAGAGCGTACAGACGGCAGGCAAAATCGCTGAAGGGAGCGTGCAATTCGGGGTCCAGCCCAAGCCGGTGCGCCACCTGCCGCGCCATGAAGGGCTGCATCCCCCAGGGCAGCGGCAGGGGGCGTTTTACGATGTCCTTGTCCGCAACGTCCTCGATGTCGACGCCGCCCTGGACGGAGGCAATGAGGATCGGCCGCCGCGCGGAGCCCTCCACCGCGATGGCCAGGTACCACTCGCGCTCGATCTCCAACCGCTGCTCGCAATAGACGCGCTCCACCCGGTGGCCGCGCAGATCCATGCCGAGGATGGCCGCGGCGGCCGCCTCCGCCTCCTGGGGCGTCGCGGCCAGTCGAATGCCCCCCGCCTTCCCCCGCCCGCCGACCAACACCTGGGCCTTGACCGCTACCGGTCCAAGCGCCTCGGCGGCGGCACGCGCCTCTGCCGGTGTGGCGCAGAGGCGACCGTCGGGTACCGGCAGACCGGCCTGACGCAGCACGTCCTTGGCCATGTATTCGTAAAGCTTCACCGTACATCCCTCCGTCCCGCTGGGCCCGCTTCACCCGCGGCCTAGAGGTCGGCCGGCAACTCCGCCATGGCGGCGCGGACTTCCTCCGCCGAACGCAAGAAGGCGCTCTGTTCCTGTGGCTGCAACGGCATCTCCACGACGCGACGCACGCCCCGGGCGTCCAGGATGATCGGCACACCCGCATACAGTCCGTTCAATCCGTATTCGCCCTGGAGGTAGGCCGGGGCGGGCAACAACCGACCCTTGTCGCGCAGCACCGCCGCCACCATCTCGGTCAGGGCGGCCCCCGGGGCATAAAAGGCGCTCGCCGACTTCAACAGGCCGACGATCTCGGCGCCGCCGCCGCGGGTGCGTTCCACCAAACGCTCGATGCGCTCGGCGGAGAGCAGCGAGGTCAGCGGCACGCCGCCGACCTGCGCGAGGCGGACCAGCGGCACCATGCTGTCGCCATGGCCGCCCAGCACCATGGCCTGCACGTCCTCCACCGACACGTCGAGTTCCGCGGCGACAAACGCCCGAAAGCGCGTGGTGTCCAACACCCCGGCCTGCCCGACGACGCGGGAGGGCGGCAGTCCCGTGACGCGCAGGGCGACGTAGGCCATGACGTCCACCGGGTTCGTCAAGACGATGAAGACGGCGTCGGGTGAGACCGCCACGGCCTGCCGCGCCACATCGGCGACCACACGCGCATTGATCGCCAGCAGGTCGGCACGGCTCATGCCGGGCTTGCGCGGACTGCCCGCGGTGATCACCACGACGTCGGATCCGGCCGTATCCTCCCAGTTGCCCGTGCCGGTCACGCGCACGTCCACGCCAACCAGAGGCGTCGCCTCCAGAAGGTCCAGGGCCTTGCCCTGCGGCAATCCCGCCACCACGTCATACAGCACCACGTCGCCGAGTTCGGCCGCCGCACACCAATGGGCCGTGGTCGCTCCGGTCATCCCGGCGCCAACAATCGTAATCCGGTAGCGGCGCGGCATGACGCTGCCCCTCTCCTGCCAGAGCTGACTGCCTCTGGACGCTGACTGCCTCTGGCATTCTAGTCCGAGCCCACTCCGGCGTCAAAACGGCGGCTGGGCCCCCTCCACCGCCCACTGGCGCAGCGCCGCACGCAGCTGCCTGCCGCGGGGCAGGGTTTCCAGCCCCTGCCGCACGGCGGCCGCCACATCGGGGGCGGCCGCGGACACCAAGACCCAATAGCGCTCCAGGCCAACCCCGGGCAGTGTCTGGAGCGTCAACGCCGGATCGTAGACCGCCAACGCCTGGCAAACGACGGTTGCCGCCACCAGTCCGCGCAGGTCTCCGAGGGCGATCGCCTGGGCGGCGACCGCCGCGCTTGCCACCTCCTCCACCACCGGGGTTGCCCGCCGACCGGCGGCGGCCCGCACCAACCGTCCGGCCCCGCTGCCCGTCAGAACGGCCAACCGTTGGCCGTCCAGCCCGGACCACAGACGCGCGGGGGCGTCGCGGCGCACCAGGAGGGCCAACGCATCGGTGAAATACGGGCCCACCAGGGCGACGCCCTGCCCGCCGGCCCCGGAATCGGGGGCACTGAAGGCTGCCGCCACCAGGTCTGCGGCCCCGCTGCGCACGGCCCAGCGACGCTCGCCCGGGGTCAGGGGCAACAGGTGGGCCCGCGCCGGATTGCCCAGTACGCTCGCAGCCACCGCGCGGGCCGCCGCCGCATCCAGACCGCTCCAACCCCCGCCCGGCGCCGGAGCGCCAAACGGGGGAAGCCAAAGCGGCACGCCGGCGACCAGGTGGCCCCGGCGTCGGATACGCGCCAGCGCACCGGTCTGCGCCCCCGCCCCCAGGGCGCGCGCCAGCAGGGCCACGGCCGCCATGGCCCCGGCAGCGGCCACCGCGCGGCGCCGCACCAGCCGCACCCACCCACCCCCGACCCGCCCCTATGCGGCGTGGCGCCGGCACAGACCGGTCCACGACGGACGCCACACCCCCACATCGGGCCGGAGCGAACCGACCAACGGCACCAAATTGACCCGAAATCGTCCGCATCCCTCAACACCTCCAGACCGCCGACCGATCATGGGGGTGGAAGCAACGCAGCCCGCAAGAACGGAGGAGAGAGGAGGGATTCAGGATCGGCGTGGCGGAGGTCCGCGCTGGGGGAACCGCAGGATGGATGCCGGTCTGGGTAGGTGGCGGCACGGTGCTTGCCGCCGCCCTGGCCGCAGCCGCCCTGCGGAGCGCGGGCCTGCCGCCGCCGGTCGCCAGCGGTACCGTCGCGATGTTGTCCGCCGCCGCCCTGGGCCTGGCCATCCAGCGTCGACGCCGGGCCGGACCATGGACCCAGATCGGACGCCGCACCGCGTTCCCGTGGGATACCGTCCGCCTGACCGCCGAGGATCGACTCCGCCACCTGCATTGCATCGGACCAAGCGGCAGCGGCAAGACCACCGCCGTGCTTGCCCCCCTGCTGGCCCAGGACGTCGCGGCCGGCGCCGGGGTCACGGTCCTGGAACTCAAAGGCGGCGAACTCTGCCGCACGGCCCGCCACCACGCCGCCGCGACCGGTCGAACCGTACTGGAATGGGATCCGGCCAACCCCGACAGCGCCGGTTGGAACCCGCTGGCCCGTCCGGGGCCCGAGGCCGGGGAACGGCTGCTGTTCGCCCTGCAACGCGCCAGCGGGCCGACATCCGCCGCGTCCGAATACTACGCGGCGGTGGGCGGTGCGGTGGTGCGCCACAGCATCCAGGCGTTCACCGCCGCCGGAGCCCACCTGGATCTGGCCCGGCTACGGAGCTTCCTATTGGAAGCACCGACCCGCCAGGCGATCCTGCGCCAGGTGGCGGACACGGACACCCTCGGGTACTTTCACCATGTCTTTGACGCCTGGCGCCCCGACGAACGACTGCGCAATGTCCAGGCCCTGACCAGCTCCATCGACACCCTGCTTGTCCATCCGTTCGTACGGCGCTCGCTGTGCCCCCCACCCGATGCCCCGCAGATCGACCTCGACCGCTGCCTGCGCGAGGGCGCCATCCTGCTGGTCACCCTTCCTTTGGGCGGCATGCTGCGGCAGGCGACGGCCCTGGGCGCCTTCCTGCTGGCAACGCTGCAGGCGGCAACCTACGCCCGCCCGGAAGGCGGTCTGCTGCACTACGTCTACCTGGATGAGTTCCAGCAGTTCGCCGGACCCGGTTTCGCGGAGTTCCTGGCCCTTGCGCGCAGCCACCGCGTGGGCGTCGTGCTGGCCCACCAGAACTTGGCCCAACTGCGGCAGGCGGGCGGCGGCGCGCTGGAGGAAACCGTCCTGGCCAACGCGCGGACCACGGTGCTGCTGCGCTGCGACGGACCGGATGCGCGTGCCTTCAGCGACTGGCTGCCCCCTCGTCGCGGCCGACCCTGGCGCCCCGAAGATCTAACCGGCCTGCCCTTTGGCAGCGCCGTCGTGCGGACGTCGGCCGGACGCGACCTTCCGCGGGCGGACGTCCTGCGCCTGCGCTACCACCACCGTCCCTGAAAACCGGGGAAACCGCGCACCAACCCTTCTGCGCCATTGGAAATGCGCCATTGGAAAACGGACCAGCCCGGGCCGCCGAGGGAAATTCGGGTCCTACGGCACGCTGCGTGGGGCGAGATTCGGCGGCACGGCCGTTCGAAGGGCGCAACGGAGCCGCATCGCAGGAAGGCACCCGTCGGCCACGCCAGGGAGCCTCCATGGCCGGCGGTTGAGGCGCCGCCGGCATCACCCCAGGAGGGGATGCCGCCTGGCAAGGCCTGCGGCGACGGCTGCTCATCGTCGGAAGATCGGCGGCCGCCGTCCGCGCCAGACGCTGCTCCCCGGCGGACCCGCTGGCGTTGTCGAGGATGATGTAGATGTCGCGCTCTTCGGGCAGTTGGGGCAGTAGCCAGCCGAGGAACCAGATCACGGTCAGGCTGTTGTAGTGCGCGAAGGCGCGGACAAACGCCGTTCCGACGTGCGGTAGCAGGGCACCGAGGGCATAGATCGCCCCATGGCGCTTGTACTCCGCATCATGGTGGGGCGTCTGGCCCGTTGCGGTATACTTTTGGCCTTGGGTGCCGTGCAGACTGACGGGGCCGTGCTGATCCATGCAGACGACGACGCTGTCCTCTGGTGGTTGCGTGTACAGCCTGAGCACCGCGTCACGCTTTTCGACGAACTGCGGATCCTTGCTGCGCTGGCTGCTAACCTCGGCCTTCTTGGATACCCCGTGCGCCCGTAGGATTTGCCGCAACCGCTCGTGGCGCACCACGATACCCTGGGCGACAAGGTGATCGGACAAGCGGCGCAAACTCCAACATTGCAGTTCCACGCCTACCGAGCGTGGTTCGGCCACCGCTGTTTCGCAAATGGTGAGCACATCCTGGGTGGATAAGCGCGGCGGGGCTCCACTACGCGCCGCGTCAAAGACGGCGGTGACGCCTTCCTGTGCGAACCGAGCCTGCCAGCGAGCAATCGTGCGCGGACTGCGCCCGACCTGTCGCGCCACTTCGGACGCCGTCAAGCCGGAGCTCAGGGCGAGCAAGGCCTGCGCCCGCTGAACGGACCGTGCCGGTCCCGTGGCGCTGGTGGCCAGGGCAGTGAGGGCATTCCGTTCCTGGGGTGAGAGGGCCTCCAGGCGGTACCGAGTGGGTACGGGCGCCGTATGGCCCTGTTCTGTGACGTGATCGGTCCCCGACGTCACAGCCGGCCGCCCCGCTACGGAGCACTGGCCTGCGCCAGCGGCACGCACAGGGTCTCCCGGAAGCTCCGGTCCAGGGGATAGACCCAGATCGACTTGTAGATCTTGGTCGTGCGATTGTGGTGACGATCGAGTTTACCGCGCCCTGTGGTTTCGCCGACGAAGATCCAATTTGCCGCGCGATAGGACGTTCTTTCGAATCGGTCACACTCAATGAATGTCTCCAATAGTTGAGGCCTGTAACAATAGACGCTTTCCCATAATCGTCTCGGCGCGTTCCAGACGCCCGCACTCCACCCTTTTTGCGGGCACGTTGTCTTTTTCGCATTAGACGCGGACACGGCACGTCGGGCGTCAGCGAATCTGGTCGTGGGGCGCAACAAAGGCTTCTGCAGG
>DAHWHT010000169.1 GCA_027335515.1 Clostridia bacterium | reverse complement strand
CCTGCAGCAGCGCCGCCCCGGCCCGATCCAGCAGCAAGGTCTCAATCTGCCGCATCTCACTGGCACCCAACGAACGACCGCCGACGTCCACCGTCACCGCCCGGCCCCGCACGCTGCCGGATGCGGTCACCCGCTCAAGCTGGGCCAGGGCCGACGGGAAGTCCCCCTGCGGGGGCAGATGCACCCGCAACCCCGACCGGGTCGGGGTCAGTTCCAGCAACTGCGCGGCGGCGTCCTGTGGATCCGTGGTCTCTCGTCCTGCCACGCCTGCGCCTCCAGGGGGGAAGGGCTGTATCCGTCAAGCCCACGCGGGGGATACCGCCGGTCTCGGAGCGGCGATCCGCCCCCTTGTTCTCGGAGACCGCGGACCAACCCTCCCGCGCGCGGCCATGATCGCCCCCCCCGCTTCCCGTCGCCTCGCCCCGCAACGACACCATCTGCCAGCAGGGATCGGCTGGCGCGGGGCACGTTGGATCAGCGGGACCCTGCCGCAAGCTGCCGGAGCTGGGCGCCGACGTAGCGCGCCCTTGGGCGGATCAGGCGGTTGTGCGCATACTGCTCCAACACGTGCGCCGTCCAGCCGCTGATGCGGCAGACCGCGAACACGGGCGTGAACAGGGCACAGGGAATACCAAGCTGGCGATAGACGTCTCCCGAATACAGATCCAGGTTCGGATAAAGCCCGCGCAGGCGCCGCATGGCGTTGTCCATCGCCACCGTGGTTTCGTAGCCGCGAAGGTCCCCCGCCTGGGCGCCAAGGCGCTGCGCCCAGCGGGCCAGCACGACCGCCCGTGGGTCGACGGTGTGGTAGACGCGGTGGCCAAACCCCGGAATGCGTTGGCCGGCGGCCAGTCGGGCGCTGATCCACTCCTGCGCCCGCTCCGGCGAACCGACCTCGTCCACCGTGTGCATCGCCGCCTCGTTGGCACCGCCGTGCAGCGGCCCCTCCAACGCCCCCATGGCCGAGGTGACGGCGGCGTGCATGCCGGCCAGGGTGGCCGCCGTCACGCGGGCCGCAAACGTGGAGGCGTTGAGTTCATGGTCGGCATGCAGCACGGCCGCCACGTTCATCGCCCGGGCCGCCAGGGCATCCGGAACCCGTCCCGTCAACAGATACAGAAATTGAGCGGCGTGGTCGAGGTCGGGGAGCGGTTCCAAAACCTCCTGGCCCTGACCGAGGCGCCACCAGGCAGCCGTCACGGCGGCGAGTTGCCCGGTCAGACGCACGGCCTGGGCCACGCCCGCCTCCGGTCCGGATGCGGCCGGGGGATCCAAAACCTCCAGGGCGGAGACCGCCGTACGCAGGGCGGCCATCGGCCGCTGGCGCGGCAACCGCGCCAAAAAGTCGCGCACCGGGACCGGCAGGGAGGAGGCGGCGCGCAGTTCCGTCCGCAGCGCCTCGCGGTCCTGCGGCTCCGGCAGGCTGCCGCGCCACAGGAGATAGGCGACCTCGTCAAACGAACAATTCTCGGCCAGGTCCGCGACATCGTAGCCCCGATAGAGCAACCGGCCGGCATCGCCATCAATGGCACAAATCTCCGTCACGCAGGCCACGACGTCCTCAAGTCCACCCTTGGTTGCCGCCACCGCTTCGCCCTCCCCCGCCGGGACCATCCGCCCCCCCGCCGCCGGCCGGGGAACCGTGATGCCACCCACATACGACTTCATTATATGAGGGCCGTCATCCTCCCGGCCAGACATACCGCGTCCGGAACCCGCTACCAATTCCGCGGCGTCGGCGGGCGGAGCACCGCAGGCCGAGCGCCCCGCACCACCCACCGCTGCCAGACCCCGTACGCCCCGGCCGCCAGACTCGCATCCCACAGCGCCGCCACCAGCAGGTGGTGCCCGACCCCAAGCCACTGCACCGAGCCGGGATCCAAGAGCCACCAGGCCACGGCAATCACCGCGCCGTAGACCGCCGCGGCGCCGGCCGCCAACACCCAACGCACCACGAACCGCGCCGGGTCGAGGCGGGTCGCGGCAAAGCCGCACAGCGCTCCGGCGCACGCCGCGGCCAGGGCGAACAGGCCGATGGCATTGCCGCGCAGCAGATCGAGCGCCAGCCCGGCAGCCACCCCGGCCACCGCGCCGCCGATCGGTCCATCCGCCATGGCCCAGACGAGCACCGCCGTCAGGGGCAGGTCGGGGGCCACCCCCGCCACCTCCAGGTGCGGGGCGAGTGATGCCTGGAAGGCCAACAGCAGCCACAGTCCGACGGCCCGTCCCAGGACCCGCTTCACCCGGCGCCACCACCGCGGGCCGACAGCAACAGCACATCCGCCAACGCCTCCAGGTGGGCGGAGGGATGCACCGTCGCTTGGCGCACAAGGCCAACGTCTCCTTGGAACACGCGGGTGACGACACCGAGCGGCAATCCCGCCGGGTACCCGCCGTTCAAACCCGAAGTGACCAGCGTGTCGCCGACCTTCACCTTCGCGGTCGGCGAGAAGAACGTGGCGCGAAGGTTGTGGCTGCCGAGCCGGCCGACGGCCACCCCTTCCGCACCGGAGCCGTGGCGTTGGTCGAGAACCCCGACACCAAAGCTCGGATCGGTCACCAGGAGAATCCGAGCCGCGGCGGGCCCGACGCCGGACTCCACGCGCCCGATCAGCCCGCCGGGGGTCATGGCGATCATTCCAGCCCGCACCCCGGCCGCCGTGCCCTTATCCACGGTCACCCAGCGGAACCAGGCGTCCGGGCTGCGACCGATCACCGCGGCCGCAATGCCACGTCCGAGGCCGAGGGTGGAGGACGCCTCCTGGAGATGGACCAAGGCGCGCAACCGGGTGTTTTCGGCACGCAGCTGCCCCTGGAGCAGCAGTTGCTGCCGCAGTTGCGCCACCTGCCGCCGCAGCTTGTGGTTTTGCGCCTGCAGCGACCACAGACCGCCCACGCGCCGTGCCAATCCGCTGGCACCTTGGTAGGCGCCGCTGAACACCCCGGCCGCCGGCGCCACGGCGGAACCAAGCGCCGCCGCCGGCCCGCTCCAGGCGTCCAGCCGGACGGTGACGGCCATCAGGCCGACCAGCGCGGCGGCAACGGCGATCCCCGACCAAAAGCGACGCTGACGGCGCGAACCCCGCCGCACAGACGCAAGCGGCGCCAGGCGCGCAAACCGCCTGCCGATGGCGCGCCGCCGCCGCGGACCCGACGACCTGGGCCTGGCCCTGCTCATCCCGTTGCGACGCGACCCTCGGCCACCGTCGCATTCCGCCGCGGGCCGGGTCGCGCCCCCTCCCCCGGCGGGGACGTGGCACGGCACCCCGAAGACCGCGCACGGATGGGAACGACCGGCCGTACCCCAAGGGCCCGCGACGCCGCCGGGAGGTGGGCGCGGCCAGACGCCGGTGGTCGGTCCCTAACCGACATGGACACATGCTCCACCTCCCCCATCCGTTCCACGCCGCGCGGATCCGCCGCCACCGCCCCCGGTGGGGATGGCCGCGCTTCAACCGCCGCGGCCCGGGCACCCTGCGCCCCGCCGCTCAGGAGGGTTGGGCGACCGGACCCCGCCCCGCGACCGGGGCCTGACGCAGCGACGCGACGGGATTCAGGGCGTGAGCAGGACGTGCCGCAGGTTCTCCAGATCCTCCACCACGTGCCCGGTGCCCTTGGCCACGCACAGCAACGGTTCATCCGAGACCACCACGGGCATACCGGTCTCCTCGCTGACGCGGCGGTCGAGCCCGCGCAGCAGCGCCCCGCCGCCCGTCATGACAATCCCGCGGTCCATGATGTCCGCGGCGAGTTCCGGCGGCGTAAACTCCAGCGTGAAGCGAATCGCGTCGACAATCGCCCCCACGGGCTCCTGGACGGCTTGGCGCACCTCGGCCGCGGTCAGGCGCAGGTTCTTTGGCAGCCCCGTCACGAGGTCGCGTCCCCGGATGTCCATCGTCGCGTCGTCGTTGACGGGATATGCCGAGCCGATGGCGATCTTGACCTCCTCGGCGGTCCGCTCGCCGATGGCCAGATTGTAGTTGCGTTTGACGTAGTTGACGATGGCCTCGTCCATCTCGTTTCCGGCCACGCGGATCGATCGCGGCTGCACCACACCGCCCAGCGAGATGACGGCCACCTCCGTGGTGCCCCCGCCGATATCCACGACCATCGAGCCGGTCGGCTCATGCACGGGCAGCCCGGCCCCGATCGCCGCCGCCATCGGTTCGTCGATCGTGAAAGCCTTTTGGGCGCCGGCCTGCTCGGCGGCATCGACCACAGCCCGCTTTTCGACGCCGGTGACCCCGGACGGGACGCAGATGACGACGCGCGGCTTGAACAGCGTCCGCCGACGGCTCGCCTTGCCGATGAAATGGCGCAGCATCGTCTGCGTGATGTCGAAGTCCGCGATCACGCCGTCTTTCATCGGGCGGATGGCGACGATGTTCCCGGGGGTCCGGCCGATCATCCGCTTGGCGTCCGTGCCCACCGCGACCGGCTGCTTCGTCTCGCTCTTGATGGCCACCACCGACGGTTCCTGCAACACAATACCGCGGCCGCGCACGTAGACCAAGGTGTTCGCGGTGCCAAGATCGATACCCATGTCGCGCGAGAGCAGACCCCACATGCCTAGTCGTCACCCCTCCAGCGCGGTGCCCACCCCGCGCTGCGCTTGCCCCTCGGTGGACCGGCCGGGCATGCCGCCACCCGCATCGAAACGCACCAATCCTTGGGCCGCGAGGCTCACATGGCCATGCATGGCGATCACGAGGTGGTCCAGCACGGCGATCCCCAAGAGGTGGCCCGCGGCCACGAGGCGCTCGGTCAGCGCAATGTCCTGCGGGCTCGGTGTCGGGTCGCCGCTGGGATGGTTATGCGCCAGGATCAGGGCCGCCGCGCTCCGCCGCACGGCAGGCTTGAACACCTCGCGCGGATCGGCCGGCACATGGCAGAGCCCACCGACCGCCACGGTTTCGGTACCGAGCCATCCGTGCTTGGCGTCCAACAGCACCACCCGGAACTGCTCCCGATCCAGCGGCGCCATCTCCGGCAGCAGCGCCTGCGCCGCCTCCCGCGGATCGCTCAACCGACGCGGCGGCACACCGCGGGCAGCCGCAACCCGGCGGCCAACTTCCAGGGCGGCCAGAACGGCGGCCGCCTTGGCCGGGCCCAGGCCGGGCAGCCCCACGAGGTCCTCCGCGGCCACCCGTCCGAGGCCGGCGACGCCCCAGGGTCCCGCCAGCGCCAGGACGCGTCGCCCGAGGTCCACCGCCGTCGCCCCGCGGCTGCCGCTGCGCAGCAGCACCGCGAGCAACTCGGCGTCGGCCAGAGCCCCGGGCCCGTGCCGCAGCAACCGCTCCCGCGGCCGCTCCGCCTCGGGCCACTCCACGATGCGCACATGTCCATCCGCCATACCCTGGCCCCCCGGCGGCAAGCCGGCCGGGGCGGGGGCCGCCGGGCGATCTGCCGGACCGGTCCGCAACCGGGGCGGCGCTCAAAACGCCGGACCGTATTCGACAGATTCCACTGCCTCCCCCCCGCCCCAGCCACCTTCCTGAAAAAGAGTGCCGCACCCTTTCGCCAGACCGAGGGGCGGTTCCTTTATTTTCCATCCGCGTCGGTTTGCGGTTCTCCGCGGGAGGGACCCCGCAGCTGGGCGATGCGCTGGTCCAGGCTCGCGATGCTCGCGGCCAACGTCTCCAGGCGCACCCGCTCGCGCTCGATCACCTCCGGCTTCGCCCGCGCGAGGAAATCGGCGTCGGCCAACCGAGCCTCCGCCTTGCCGCGGTGGGCCGCCACGCCCGCGCGCTCCCGCGCCAGCCGCTGCGCCTCCGCCCGCAGATCGACGACCCCGTCCAGAACCACCAGCACCTCGACACCCGCACCGACCACCGCCGCCACGCCTCGCTCGTCGGCGCGCGGCACGCGTTCCTCCAGGCGGTCCACGCGCGCCAGCGCCCGCACGACCTCTGCCGCACCTCGCAGTGCCGCCGCGACGCCCGGACCACCCACCACGACGTTCACCCGCGCGGCCGGGGGCACGCGAATCTCCGCCCGCAGGGAACGGACGGCGCCGACGATGGCGCGCACCAATTCAAAGTCGCTGCCGGCATCCGGGTCGGTCGTGAACGCTCCGGGGGCCGGCCAGGGGGCTGTGGCAAGCAGCGGCCAGGGCGCCGCGGGCAACTGGCTCCAGATCGCCTCCGTAATGAAGGGCAGGAACGGGTGCAACAGGCGCAGGATGCCGGTCAGGGCCGTGTGCAGCGTATGGCGGGCGGACGCGGCGCCGTCCGCCGCCGCGTCCCCATACAGCCGCGGCTTGGCGGCCTCAAGGTACCAGTCGCAAAACGTCTCCCACACCAGGGACTGCAGGCCGGAAAGTGCCTCCCCCGCATCCAACCGCTCCAGGGCCTGTTGGGCCGTCGCCGCGGCCTCCTCCAACCGCCCGAGCATCCAGCGGTCCACCAACTCCAGGTGCGGCGGGGGCGTGGTCGGCACCTCCGATCCAAGGGCGCCCAACGCGAAGCGTGCCGCGTTCCAAAGCTTGTTGCAGAACCGCCGGCTGCCCTCCAGCTTCTCGGGCGCAAACCGCTGATCGTTGCCGGGCGCGACCCCGACCAGCAGCGTCAGGCGCAGCGCATCCGCCCCATAACGATCGATCATCTCCATGGGGTCGATCCCGATGCCACGCGACTTGCTCATCTTGCGCCCCTGCGCATCGCGGACCAAGCCGTGCAGCAGCACGACCCGGAACGGCACCTCCCCGGTGAGATGCAGGGAAGAAAACGCCATCCGCGCGACCCAGAAAAACAGAATGTCGCGCCCGGTAACCAACAGGTCTGTCGGAAAGTACGAGGCGAAGTCCGCCCCGCCGTCCGGCCACCCCAGGGTCGAAAGCGGCCACAGCGCCGAACTGAACCAGGTATCCAGCACATCGGGGTCGCGCTCCAAGCCGCCTGCGCCGCAGCGCGGGCAGGCATCCGGAGCCTGGCGCGCCACGACCACCTCGCCACAGTGCGGACACTCGTAGGCCGGGATGCGGTGGCCCCACCAGAGTTGCCGACTGATGCACCAATCGTGCACACCGTCCATCCACTGCAGAAACAGCCGCGCAAAGCCCTCGGGCACGAAGCGGATCCGCTCGTCGCGCACCGCCCGCGCGGCAGCGGCGGCCAGCTGCTCCATGCGCACGAACCACTGGCGGGAAATCAGCGGCTCGACGACACCGTCGCAGCGCGAGCAGCGGCCGATGGCCGCCTCGTAGGGCTCACTGCCTTCCAGCAGACCCTCGGTCCGCAGGGCCGCGACAACCGCCGTTCGCGCCGCGTCCACGGTCAACCCGGCAAACGCACCCGCCTCCACCGTCATGCGGCCGTCGGTGCCGATCACGCCGATCGCCGCCAGACCGTGCCGCCCGGCGATGGCCGCGTCGTCGGCGTCGTGGGCCGGTGTCACCTTCAGCGCCCCGGTGCCGAACGCCGGATCGACGTGTGCGTCCGCGACGACGGGCACCCGTCGCCCGGTCAGCGGCACAACGACCAGGCGCCCGACCAGCGACCGGTAGCGCGCATCCTCCGGGTGCACGGCGACGGCGGTGTCGCCAAGCATCGTCTCAGGCCGGACGGTCGCGATCACGACGTGGCCGCCGCCCTCAACGGCATAGCGGATGCGGTACAGGTGGCTCTCCTCCGGACGGTGGTCCACCTCCAGATCCGAAATCGCCGTGCCGCACGACGGACACCAGTTGACGATGTAGTCGCCGCGATACAGCAGGCCGTCGCGCCAGTAGCGCAGGAAGACCTCCTCCACGGCATCGGACAGGCCCGGGTCCAGGGTGAACCGCTGCCGAGTCCAGTCGCAGGAGCAGCCCAACCGGCGCAGCTGCTCGACGATCCCGGCCTCATACTCGCCCTTCCAACGCCACACGGCAGCCACGAAGGCGTCGCGCCCCATCTCGCGCCGCGCCAGGCCCTCCGACGCCAAACGACGTTCCACCACCGCCTGGGTGGCGATGCCGGCGTGGTCCGTACCCGGGACCCAGACCGTCGCATCGCCGCACATGCGGTGCCAGCGCACAAACACATCTTGCAGGGCGTTATCCAGGGCGTGCCCGATATGCAGCCGCCCTGTGACGTTGGGCGGCGGCATCACGATCGAAAAGCGCGGGCGCCCGGCGGGATTCGCCGGCACCGCGAAGGCGTCGGCCTCCAACCACCGCTCATACATGGCCGCTTCCACTGTCCGCGGGTCGTAGACCGCCGCCAGACTCCGAGATTCGTCCGCCGCCGCATCGGCCACCGCCGTCGCCTCCCCGTCGCATCGCGCCACCGCGGTCTGCGGGCCGACCACAAAAACGCCCCCACCCCAAAGGGCGGAGGCGCGCTCCGCGGTACCACCTTCTTCGCCGGCCAGGCCAGCCTCACGCCGCGCTATCGGGCGAACCCGCCGGGCCGCCGGCCCGGAGACACGCGGGGCAACCTTCAGCGTCCGAACCGGGGGGCCTTGCAGCCGCGGACCCCCTTGCTGTGGCGGCCGGTGCGCCTACTCCTCCCCGCCCCGCCAGCCCAAAGGCGGCAGGACCGATGCGCCATTATACCGCACGCCCCTTTGGTGGAGAAGCCAGGCCTCGGCAGGGCACCGTCAGTCGTCGGGGCCGCCCGCCAGGTAGCGCAACGCCCAGCCCGCCGCCTCGACGCGGCCGTGCACCGCGAGCTTGCGCGCCACCGCCTTGAGGTGTGCCTTGACCGTATTCTCGCTGATCTTCAGGGCAACGCTGATGTCGCGATTGCTCGCGCCGCGCGCCAGCAGCCGCACGACATCCCGTTCGCGGGGCGACAAAGCCACCGCGGCGGCGGATGCGCCCCCGTCTGGCGCGCAGAGGGATTCCGCGGCCCGACCGCCCACCGCAGCGGGCATTGCCCACCCGGCGATCGCCACCCCGCGGACAGCGTGCAACAACACCTCCGCCGCACACCCCTTGAGCACAAACCCGGCCGCATCGGCGCGCAATCCCTCCGGCAGGTGCTCGCCGTCGGCGGCCGCCGTCAGGATCAACACCCGCACGCCCGGCAATTCACGCGCAAGTTCACTGATCGCCCACAGCCCATCCCCGGACGGCAGGTGGACATCCAGCAGCACCAGGTCGGGATGGTGCTCCAGAGCCCACGCCACCGCCTCGCGCCCGGTCGCCGCCTCGGCAACCGCCTCAACCCCGGGCTCGCCCTCCAACTGCTCAAGGGCCCAGCGACGCACCCACTCCTGCCCATCGGCCACGAGGACCCGCATCCCCCCGGCCCCCCCTCCCAGCCAGCATCCGCCTGTCTTGGGCCTCCGGGCAAGCGGCACCCCGCAACCCCGTTGGATCGACGCCCCGCCGGGAACCTGCCCGTCATCCATACCACCGCGCCGCGCCGTTCGCTACGGCCGCCGCACGGCCTTGGGTGATGAGACGGTGCCGGTCGGCGCCACGAGCCAAGGCATTCCCAGCTGTTGAGGTCCGCTATGGTCTCCTAGGTTTAGCGCGTTTTGCCACCCCCTTGCCACCGTTTGCTCTCGATCGCTTCTCCGTGGCTCCGTGGAAACGCCGAGGAGTACCGCTTCCACTTTGGCGGCAGTCACCCGCTGGCCACCGAGGAGCGCGTGCCCGTAGGGATCGAGCGTGGTGCTCGGTCGCGCGCGGCCAAGTCGGCGATGCGCGACAGCGACGCGCCCGTCCTCGCGCATGAGGAGCGTACCGGTAGTACGCCGAAGGTCGTGGCGTCGAATAGGCCCGAGACCAAACCGCTGCAAGCACGCATCGAGGAAACGCTGCACATTGCGAGGTTGGAGCGGGGTGCCGGTCTCAGAAGGAGTGGAGTTTCGCACAATGCTAAACCAGTTTTCTAAAAGGCATAAGGGAGTGTGCAAATGATCGGCTGGTAGCCGGTGGACGTGAAATGCTTGATGTGGCGCGGCACGAACGCAGCCGGCGGGTGAAGTCACCCGGCGCGAGCCAGCGCAGCAATCACTGACTCGGTTATTTTGGTGAACTCGGGTGCCGCAACCGTGATGGCCGAAAGGCGGTCGCGCCAGAGTGCAGCCCGTAGGGCCGTAAGCGCGTCGGCATGGCGCGCGGTGCGTCACGGAACCGAATCGACCCGAATCGGCAGGGGCGGGAGGAACACGGACCCGGTCGCCGAATCTCTTATTCCGCGGCGTTGGTGCAACGAGTAGCACGGCCCGCTACCAGCGGGACGATGGCGGTGCGAGTCCGACCACGTCGCTCCATCCGATTCCGACACCCGGAGCCCCTGGGAAGGCCCCAGGGCCAGACACCGGCGAGGGCCTCCAGGCAGAACCCGGAGACCCGACGTTCACGCCCACTATGGGTGGACCTATCGTGGTGGCGCCGTACGCGCGAAAATGCACCACATCGACCGTCAGCACCGCATCAGCGGGCGCGGTCTTCATCCCATCAAGGCAACATCCAGGACAGCCTCGCGCCGGATAGGGTCATCGCGGCGATCCCCCACCTATGCCCCGCCCGCACCCTGCCACCCGGCCATGAACATAGGTTGCGGGTACCGATACACATTTTCGGAAGGGCATCGTGGGCCGCGTCGGCATCTTCCGCACAGACGTGCGCCGATTCCTCCCTCAACTGCGGCTGCCTTCCGTACCGGCCCAGCCGCATCGATAGAGCGCTCAACTCCCACCGGGTACGGTCCAAGCACCCCGGAGCTATGGCACGAAGAGTCGACTTCGGAGCCGGACCTCAACGGTGACCCCCCTCGGCCCCAATTCTCGCTGGGTGCGCCGTGACTTCTCACCATGTGCGGTACATCGTCGATCCGTACCTCGGCCGCGGATGCTCGCCTGCGCGGGACTCGACCCTGCCTGCGGGGTATCGGTAGACCGTCAGTGCTTCACCGCAAAGACCGCTTCCGCCGCTTCCTGGTCCTGGGCGCGAATGACCGCGCGGTGCCATTCCTTGAGCGCCGCAAGGTCGTCCGTAGCGGCGACCACCTTCTCCACGGGCGCCGGCACACGGTCAAACCGTGCCAAGAACGCTTCCAGCACTGAATCGCGGGCGTCGGCGACTTTGCCCTCTTGACGCCCCTCTTGGCGCCCCTCTTGGCG
>DAHWHT010000165.1 GCA_027335515.1 Clostridia bacterium | reverse complement strand
CAAGAAACCGCATCTCATGGCGCCGCGCCGCTTCCACAACCCCACGCAGCCCGCGCCGCCGCGTACTCCATCCGACGCAGGCGCTGCCGCTCCAGGTTCCCCGCCTCGGCCTGCTTCCCTGTACTCACCCGGGTACAGACGACCGCCGTCTTCTCTCCCGTCGCGCGGTCTTCGCCCAGCAACGCCAAGATATCCGCCCTTGCGTACCGCCGGTGCCCGCCTTCGGATCGGGCGACGGGACGAAGCCTGCCTTCCTTGTCCCACCGACGCAAAGTCCCCACGTGCATCCTCAGTGCCCGTGCGGCCTCTGCCGGTCGAAGAACCTCTGGCCACCTGTCAAACCTGCTCATACCTACCTTATCGGCGCGGTTTGCGCGGCGTTTCGGATAGCTGCTTCAACCCCCCGCTACTCCTACTCGCAACAGCCGCAACCGTTCGTGCGGCCCCTGGCCGCCTCGATGGCTTCCCAACCTTCACGCACAACGAAGTAGACGATACCGACGGCGGCCAACGGATCCGCCCACCACCAACCAAACAGGGCCCGCAGTCCCAGACCGATCAACAGGGTGACCGCCATGTAGGCGCAGACGATGCCGCAGGCGGCATCCGCCTTCAGAGCAGCACTGCGGATCCGGGTTGCGACCCTGCGCTTGGTCGACACGATCCAGGGCATCACCACTGAGGACGCCGCCGCGAGAAGCAGCCCGGCCAGGCTGGTCTCTGGCCGGGCACGGACCAGGAGATCGCGACCGATGCTGGCCACCACCCACAGCGCCAGCGCCAAGAGCAGGACTCCGACGGCTGCGGAAGCCCGGCGCTCGACGATCTCCACGCTGCTCGCGCTCCCCCCGGCCTGTTCCAGACCCAGGCGCCGGAGCAGCACGCCGGCCGAGATGAGTTCGATCACGCTGTCGGCTCCGAAGGCGACCAGAGCAACGCTGCCGGCGGCGACCCCCGCCCCCAGGCTGACCACGGCCTCAACGGTCATCCAGCCAATCGTCCACCACTCGATGGCGATGCCGCTGCGGAGGACGCGGGCGTCAGCCGCTCTGGCGCTCACTGCCGGCGCCCTCCCTGCCGGGAACTTCGCGCAACCGGCCGAGCAACGCAGCCAGGGACGGGTCGGACAGACGGTAAAACGCCATCCGCCCCTGCTTGCGGTACCGCACCATGCCGAAGGCCCGAAGGATCTTCAGATGCTGGGATGTTGCCGTTTGGGAAATACCGAGCAGACCGCTGAGGTCACAGACACAGAGTTCGGCAAGCGATAGGGCAGACAGAAGCCGTAAGCGCGTGGGATCACCCAAGACCCGAAATCGTTCCGCCTCGAGCTGGGCCCGATCCTCGTCTGCAATCAGGGGTTTGAGCCCGGCGAGCTTGGTCCCACGGACCACCCGTGCCTCACAGGTGCCCTCATCGTACGCGGTCAAACTCCCCACCCCACCCGTCAGCTCATTGCCTGCACAGATGCGCATGCATCGTAACGAACCAGATCCGGCTGTGCAAGCGTCTCGATGCGTGGCCGACGAGTTGGTCGGCTGGGTACTGAATCCCTGGCGCACGGCAAGAGAAGCGTGCAGGAGGAGGATGCAGTCATGGCAACGGCACTATGAAAGGCCTGCTTTGGCATCGGGGTCTGCATGGCCGCGTATGCGATCATAGCCCGACCCACATTCCTGTCGCCTCTGCGGCACCCGCCGCCTTGGCAACGCCCCCCGGTTCCGCGCGCCGGTCAAACGTGGTCTCCGTGATCGCCTCCGTCCACGGTACCGCGTGGCCCGTCGTGGCCGGGAACAAGGTGTATAGGTGTAGCTGAGGCACGGCAGGTTCGACGGAGTATGCCAACGACCTCGGCAGGGCCCTGCGCCCCGCCTCCCTTCTTCGCCGGCCACCTGGGGGTTTTCATGCTCCGTGGCGCCCGGATCCGGCATGGGGGACCATCCCCCGGTCAGAGGGCAGGGCCCTGGGTCGCGTCGGTCCGATGCCACCGCGGCGCAGCATCCACGTCCTCAAGAAACCACCGCCACAGGTGCGTGGTGCCATACATCGGGACGTGCTCGACCACCACCCGCAAGGCCTGCGCGACCGGTCCTGCGGGTTCGGCCCGGACTACCCCCGCCAACGCGCGCCAATCCCCCACACTGCCCCGCGCCAGGATGTCCTCCACCGCCTCGACGGAGTGCTCGTGGCCATCCAGGATATGGCGGTGCCGCACCCGCATCACCCTCCCGCTCCCCGGCCTCCATCCCCGCCGTCCAAACCGAGAAGCGCGCGGGCCATCCGCCTGGCAAGGGCCTGGGCGTAGGCGCGCACCCATGGCCATGAAGTCCACGGCGGCCGCAGCCCACGGTACCGCGTGAGGTCGACGTCGCCCAAATCGTACGGTCTTGGTTCGGCCAACTGCTTGGCCAACTGGCGTGTCACCGTTTCACCCGTCTCCTGCGGATACAGCCCGTCCATCGGCCGCACGGCATCGATGAAACCGGCGCAGGCCTTGTCGGCCAAGGCGCACAGATCAAGATAGTCCCGCGTGGCGTTGCGGGTCACCACCAACCAGCCCTTGACGCGCACCATCTCGGGCAGCGTGGGCACGCGGATGCCGGCGATCGTCTCCGTCTCCAGGGGCTGTGTACGCCGCAACTGACGAATGCCCGTCTCGATTCCGTTCAGTTGGCCAAGGATGAGCACAGGGGGACGCGTGCGTGCGGTGCGCCATCCGGCGAGTGCCTCCAGCCGTTCGAGGACCAAGGAGAACTCCGTCCGCAAGTCCACCATGACGTGGTCGCCATCCAAGGAGATGCGGTGCTCCGCGTGGAGGGCCGCGGCCGTCCCGCCAACCAGCACGCACTCTGGAAAGTGCTGTTGCACGATGTGCTGCGCATCCAGGACGCGTTGCCAATCGGCCGACATGGCCTTTCCCTCCGGGCGCAACGCCATCACGGTTTCTCGCGCGAAGGGTTTTTCGCGCGAAGGTTCACGGTTTCATGCTTGGGAACCCGGCACGCGCGGCCGGTGCATCTCCGCCTTCGTCCTCAAGTATAGCGCCTGAACCTCGCCACCGCTAAAGGCCGAGCAGGTCTGGGATGCATCGTCTCGGCCTTTTCCAGGTCCTCGCGGGCTCGCGGTCGCCCCGCCACCGCATCCGACCGCCGTCGCTACCCTTGGCACCACCCGCCATGGCGCCTGCAGGCGTGCGCTCCGATGCGCAGGGTTGGGCCGCCAGGGTGTGGTCCCTCGCCGTCGGGGTCATGGCGTCCGGCGCGGCGCACCTTCTTATCCATAGAGCGGTGCCGGCCCGCAGGAACAGGCTCGGACACGGCCAATGGACACGCCGCCATGCACCCAGACGTGTGGGCCCGGAGGGCATCCGGCGCGGACGGCGGGCTCTGGGAACGGGAGGCCGAGCGACAGGCCATCCTGTCCCTGCTGGACTGCGCGCGACGCGGCGCCGGCGGCGCGCTGGTTTTTGAGGGGCATGCCGGGCTGGGCAAGACACGGCTGCTCGACCTCGCCACCCAGAGCGCAGCAGGGTTTTGCGTGCTCCGGGCCGCTGGGCGCGAGGCGACGCACGGATACCCGTACGCCATGGTGCGGGAGGCCGTTGGGTCCCTGCTGGCCGGCCCCCGCAGCACGCTGCGGCGTTTGGCCGAGAACCAGCCGGCCCTCGTGCCGTTTATCCGGGATCAACCGCTGGCGCAGGAAGCGCAGGGCCCGCTGTTTGCGGCAGAGGTGGCCGGGGCCCTGTTCTGGCTGCTGAAGGCGGCGGCGGAGCGCGATTCGCTGCTGCTGCTCCTGGACGACCTGCAGTGGTGCGACCTCGATTCCCGGGAGTTCTGGCGGACGTTGGCCGCCGCCGCCTCCAGCCTGCCCATGGCGATCATCCTCGCGTACCGGCCCTGGGAGCCCGGCGCGCCGCAGCCTGCCGGCCGTTTCGGTAAGACCGGCGCGACCCGGGTCCTGGCCCTGCGCCCGCTGGGGGAGGCCTCCATTCAAGGGATGCTCAGCGCCGCGCTCGGCACACCCCCCGACGCGGCCTTGATCCGGCAGGCGGCCGCGCTCACCGGCGGCAATCCCCTCTTGGTTCGGGAGTTGGGGCGGCTGATCCAGGCCGGCGGATCCATGGCCTCCACCGACACCGGGCGCGACATCCTGCACTGGCGGCTGGCGGACCTCCCCGCCGCCAGCCTGGAACTGCTGCGGGCCGCAAGCGTCCTGGGGGTGGAGTTCGACGCGGGCCTTGCGGCCGAAGTCGCGCGGCTTCCCGCACCACAGGTGGCCCTGGAGCCCCTGCTGGCGCTCGATCTGCTCCGCCCGCTGCCGGCGCCGACGCGCTTGGCCTTCCACCACCCCCTGCTGCGCCAGGTGACCTACGACGCACTCGGGCCGCGGCGCAGGACCACGCTCCACCGCCGGGCGGCCGAGTCCCTGCGCGGGCGCCGCGCCGCCGCCTCCGTGCTCGTGCCCCATCTGGTGGCGATGGGTGCCGCCGGCCCCGCCATCCTGGACACGCTCCAGGCTGCCGCCGCCGAGGCGGTCGCGGCCGGGGCCGCGGAAACGGCCGCGCAGTATCTGCGACAGGCGGCCGACATCACCGCATCCGGGGCGCAACGGGCAGAGATCCTCCTGGAGCTTGGCCGGGTCGAACTGCGGGCCGGTGCGGATACGAGCGCCGAGCGGTTCCGGCAGGCGGCGGATACCCCGGCATGCACGGACGCGGTGCGTCTGGAGGCGCTGCGGTCCTTGGGGCTGTCGCTGACCCTGAGCGGCGCAACCGCGCGGGCCAGAGAGGTCCTGGGCGAGGCCGCCGCCCAGGCATGGGCTGCGGGTGCGGAGGCGCCGGCGGCCGAGTGCCTGGTGGCACTCAGCATCGTGACCATGACCACCGGAGAGATGCCCGCGGCCCTGGAGTGCGCGCAGCGAGCCAAAGAGGCGGCGGAGCGCTCCGGCCAGCCGGGCGTACGGGCCAAGGCGATGGCGGTTTGGGCCAACGCCGCTTTCCAGCAGGGAGACGACCGCGCCCTGGATGTCGCGCGAGAGGCCATGCTCCGAATGCCGCCCTCCCCGCCGGACGACGTCGAGCAGTTCTGGGGTTGGTCGGTGTCCACCGCGTTCGGGATGATCGCGATGCGTTCCGAACAATACCGCGAAGCGGACGATGTCTTCACCGCCATGGCGGCCGCGGCGGACCGCCGGCACAGCCGGGCCGGCTCCGTGTGGGCCTGCGCGTTCCGGGCGGAACTCGCCTGGCGGCGCGGTCGCGTGCGGGAAGCCCTCCGTCTGGTGGAAGACACCACGCGCCTGCCGATCGGCATCCCGTGGGCGACGGCCCTGGCAGCGGCCGTTCGCGGCTGCATCCTGGTGGATGCCGGTCTGATCGCCGAGGCGGAGGCGGCCTTCGACCGCGCGGAAACAGAGGGAACCGGCCTGAGGCCGGCTCTGCTTTGGACCCGCTTCGGTCGGGCGTCCGTGGCCGCACAGCGGGGACGCCACGACCTTGCCGCCGACCTCCTGCTCGACGCGATCGAACGGGCCGAGGTGCTGGGCGTCCGGGACCCGAGCAGCCTGCCCTGGCATCTGGACGCGGCCCAGGCGTGTATGCGCTGCGGCCGGCTGGAGCGGGCGCGCCGCCTGATCGACGACACCAGGGAGCGGGCGCGGACCTTCCGGCGCCCGGGGCTGGAGGCCGCCGCCCTCCGACAAGCGGCATGCCTTGCGGGCCGCGACCACCACGCCGAGGCCACCCGCCTGTTCGACGAAGCCCTGCAGGCCCTGGAGCAACTGGATCTGCCCATGGAGCGGGGCCGCACCCTCCTGGACCTCGGCGTCCTGCTGCGCCAGACGGGCCGGCTGCCGCAGGCCAGACAGGTCCTGGGCGAGGCCATGGACGTCCTCGAGGGCTGTGGAGCCGAGCGCTGGCGGCGCATCGCCGAGGCCGAGCGCCGCGGCGCGGGAGGGCGCAGCCGGCGCTCCTCGCATGCCCGCCTGCTCACCCCGCAGGAAGACCGCATCGCGCAACTGGTCGCCCAAGGGCACACCAACCGCCAGATCGCCGCCCACCTCTGGATCAGCCCCAAGACGCTGGAGACCCACCTCAGCCACATCTATGCCAAACTCGGCCTGCGCACGCGCATCGATCTGTCCGCCTGGGCGTCCGACCGACCGAGGGGGCCGGCCGACTGAAGGGTCCACCCTGAGCGTGCCGGCGCGCCGCCGCCCCCGGGCTGCGGTTCCACCAAGGGTCGCCATCCGGTTCGACACCGAACGACACGCCCGGGATCAGGGGGGGGCCCGATGGACGGCCGACCGCCACCCCCCCGATGATGCGTTCGGGGGTGCACGCCATGCGGCTTGGCGCGCTCGTGCGCGTGGGTCTGACGCTGATGCTGCTGCTACCCGCGGCCTTGGCCGGACGGGCGGAGGCGGCGGCCTCGTCCGTCTCCAACCTGACCGTGGCGACGTCGAACCCGATCGCCGGCGGGACGGCGACCGATACGCTGCGGTTCCTCACCAGCGCCACGGGAACGCTGGCGGGATCGGCGGGCGGCGCCATCGTGCTGACGTTCTCCCCCGCCGTCACGGTGGACGCGGCGACCTACGCGGTCACCACCGGCGACCTGCCGATACCCGTCACGGGGAGCTCGGGCGCCGGCAGCGCGTCCACCACCCTCACCCTCCACCTGGGGCCCACGGCCGCCGTCGCGGCCTCCTCGGCGGTGGAAGTGCGGGTCCTCCAAACGGTCAACCCGCAGGCGACCGGGACCGAGACCGTAGGGGTCTGGACGACCGCCGACGGCGTGCCTCGGTTTGCCACGCTCCAGATCGTCGCCGCGCCTCCGGTCTGTCTCCCGCCGACATCCGGCGGTGGTGTGTACGGCGGGGCCTACGACGCCGCCACGGGGCAGCCGCTCTCCGGGGCGGTGGTCGCCGCCATCCAGCCCTATAACCTGTATTTGGGCGGCAGCGGTCCCGTGGTGCAAACCGGTAGCGGCGGCTGCTACGCCCTGGCCTCCGGGATGGGCAGCTTCGAGGTCAGCGCCTCCGCCCCCGGCCACGCAACGGTCAACGCGCCCGCGGCCGTGTTTCAGGGATGGGTGCCGGTGAACCTGGCCATGCCCGCCCAGGCGGGAACGTGTCCGGCTCCCGCATCCAGTTCCGATATCTACGGGATGGTCTCCGGCGCCGGCGGCACGGGCATCGCCGGTGCCGGCCTCGCCTTCGGTTCCGCCACGGCGACCACCCATGCCGACGGCTGCTACCAGGCCGATATCCGCCCTGCAAACACCGGCCTGAGCGGACCCACGCTCCAGGCGACGGCCACCGCCCCCGGCTACGCGACATCCGCGCTGTGGGTCCAGCAGACGCAAGGCGCGCCCACGCTGGCGAACTTCGCGCTCACCGCCACCGGGCCCGCACTGAGCGTGGCACCGGGTTCCATCCAGATCGAACCGGGTGCGACCGCGCAGCTCACGGCCGCCTGGACCCCTGGACCGGGGGTCGCCCCCCAGCCGGTGGGCGCAACCTGGCAGAGCGCGGACAGCCGCGTCGCGACCGTCTCGGCGACCGGCCTGGTGACGGGTGTGGCCGCCGGCCAGAGCACCGTCGTCTCGGCGACGTACGCCGGGGTTTCCGCCACGGCCGATGTGCAGGTGCGCGCGCCGACCCTGACCGCCATCGCGGTGGCGCCGGCCGACCTGACCCTGGGCGTGGGGCAGCAGCGGACGCTGGGCGTCACCGGCCAATACAGCGACGGCACTTCCGCCCCGGTGGCCGCCCAGGCGGGCTGGGCCACCTCCAACGCCCGGGTGGCCGTGGTGAACGCATCCGGCACGGTCACGGGCGTCGAGCCCGGCAGCGCCGTGGTCACCGCCACCGTGGCCGGGCTCCACGCCCAGGCCGGCGTCACCGTCGCCGCCGGGGCGCCGTCCGCCGAGGGTGCCGCCGCCGGGGGTGGCCAGTATGCGGCGCTGGGACAGCCCTTCCCCACCCGACTCGCCGTCCGGGTGGTGGACGCGGCGGGTAACCCGCTGCCCGGCGCGGTCGTGACCTTCACCGCTCCCCCGGCCGGCGGCGGACCGACGGCCACCTTTCCAGGCGGGGCCACCAGCGCGTCCGTCCCCACCGACGGATCGGGTGTGGCCACCGCGCCGACCATGGATGCGGCCGGCGGCTACGGCCCCTTCACGGTGACCGCGGCGGTCGGCGGGCTGTCGACCCCGGTCGGCTTCGGGCTCACGGACGCCAGCAGCGTGGTGGGCAGTTGCAGTTCGCAGGAACTGGCCCTGGCGGTCGCCGCGGGCGGACTCGTGGAGTTGACCTGCCCCGCCGTGCTCCAGGTCCCCGAACCCATGACCATCCAGGCCGGCCAGACCGTCACCCTGGACGGCCGCTTCGCCCCGCCCGGGGGTGGGGAGCTCATGCTCGCCGCGCCCCCGACGGTCCCCCCCGCCGTGTGCGGCCGCACGGTCGTCACCCCGCCCAACACCGAGCAGGGCGGCATGTTCTATGTCTGCCCCGGCGGCAGCCTGACGCTCACGCACCTCACCCTCTCCGGGGGCCTGCAGCACGTGGCGGGGGCGGACGGTAGCCCCGGCACGGACGGCCAGTGGGGACTGAATGGAGCCTCGGCCTCCGCGTTCGGGCAGACCGGGAACCCGGGCCAACCCGGCACGGCCGGTGGCAACGGACAGGCGGGCACCTCCGTCCAAGGCGCGCTGCTGTATGTGGCTGCGGGCGCGACGGCCGCCATCCATGAGAGCACCCTGACGGGGGTGCTCGCCCAGGGCGGCGGCGGGGGCAGGGGTGGCGGCGGCGGGCCGGGCGGGTCCGGCGGCGGCGGCGGGTCCTGGTGCGACTACGAGACCGTCGATTTCGGCGGCGCGACCGTGCAGTGGTATCCGGAGAACTGCGTCGACAATGGCGGTTCCGGCGGAGGGGGCGGCGGCG